>CAIZMV010000116.1 GCA_903934195.1 uncultured Acidimicrobiaceae bacterium
GTGCCACCATCTGCTTGCTTAACAGAATCCTGCTCAACCACACCCTGTACACGCATACGACGTTCACCTTCGCAACCGCTACGCACACCAATTTCATCAACATTGCAGTAATAGTCAATTGCGCTAGTGAGAAATTGAGTAACAATGACTCCCCCGCCTAACAAAGCACCCACAACAATCACAATTGGCAACCAACGACGTTTGCGTGCAGGCGGATGAGCACCTGGTTCTGTGGATGTGCGTGGTGTTAGGTCCACGGCATTTCCTCACGGGTTGCATGCTTTGCTAACTCACGTCCACGACGAATCACCCAGAGTGCGTACACGCCAACAGCAACCGCGGTGATTGCCCAACTTCCAAAAATGAACGAGGCATGTTCCATGATTTTTACGCTCCTGCTTCATTTCGACGAGCGGTTATGGCTACATCAAGGCCGCGATCTGAAAAAGCATCTTCTAACATCATCCCGCGTTGACGATGCAGTACCAGCCAAACAAACAACAGTGTGAAGGCAACTAAACCAAGGAACAGTGAGAACAACATCAACCCATCTAGTTCAACTTTTGCGTTGGGATTAGCAACCGACGCTTCCTGATGCAGAGAACGCCACAAGGTGACGCTGAAATGCACCAGTGGAATTTCCAAGATTGCTAAGAGCGCAAGAACTGACGAACGACGTGCGCGCTGACGATGCGTGCCGCCTAATTGACGAACGGCCAAATAACCGACATAGGTAATGAACAAAAACGCGGTGCTGGTAAGGCGTGCATCCCACACCCAGTACGTGCCCCACGTAAGACGACCCCACATACTGCCCGTTATCAAAGACACCGCAACGAACAGAACACCAATTTCACCTGATGCACCAGCGACGCGATCCCATGCAAGCGATCTGTTCTTCCCAGACAAATACACACCAGAACACAATGCAGTGAGACCGAACGCTATGTATGCCGTCCATATTGAAGGAACATGGATGTACATAATGCGAACAGTGCTTCCCTGAACAACATCTTCAGCAGAAAACCACAGCCCACACAGTGCAAGCGTTGCAAGCAAGAAAATGACAAGGACTCCGAGCCGCCGCGTTGCAGAAGTTCCGGTGCCTGACTGTCCGGCCATGTTCACATCCACTTCATTAAGTCTGACCGCCCGAAGGCGATGGGGGAAATCGGGACCTATTCGTCGACCAGAGGACCAAAGGCAACGGTTCCGGCAGCGCTAAACAGAACCGCAAAGACCAAAAGAAGACCAATCCATGGCCACCCTTCGGACACTGTGGTGCCACCGCTACCAAAGGCCGCCTCGGTCGCCCGTGTGGCGCCGATTAGGACAGGTGCTACTGCCGGCAGCAAGAGAAGCGGAAGGAGTGTCTCCCGACCCCGTGCGCCTGCAGCAAGACCTCCGTACAGAGTACCCACGCTTCCAAGCCCAATGGTGGCCACCACAAGGGTGACTATTGCCTCACAAAATCCGGCCAACGTCATCTCCACCCCGTACAACACAACAGCTGTGGCCACGAGCATGAGCTCCAAAACAAACAACTGCACCATCAAGGCAATCGCTTTACCCACAAAAATGGCGCCCATGTCAACACCGGCAACACGCAGTGCATCAAGCGCACCATCAGCAGATTCAACTGTGAATGATCGTTGCACAACAACAAGCATGCTGAACAAGGTTGCTAACCAAACAAGACCAGGAGCAACACGCAAAAGTATTCCGTCGTTATCAAGTGCAAATGCAAACAGCACCATCACAATCGCAGCAAATGGTGCCACTTGGTTCACCAAGATGCGACTATTCCATTCAATAGTGAGGTCTTTGCGTGCAACTGCAACTGCAATGCGGCGCTTGTTGATTCCTGCACCACTCATGCTGCCCCACCTCCGTCAATAGTGACAGTGCGAGTTGCTAACCCAAGTGCGCGATCACGCTCGTGACTTGCAAGCACAACTGTTGCTCCAGAAGCAACAGCGGAACGCAACAATGCGTCTAATTCATCACGTCCAGCGGCGTCTAACCCAGCGTGCGGTTCGTCAAGCAACCAAATTTCTGCGCGCCGCACAATCAAGCTTGCCAATGCGCATCGACGTCGTTGCCCTGCAGACAGTTGCGATGCTTTTACTTCAGCAAGACGGCCATCGATTCGCATTGTTGCCATCGCAGTGGACACTTCTGATGAAGTTGCAGCAACTGTTGATGCCCAAAATTGCAAGTTCTGCATCACAGTCAGGTCGAGATACAAACCATTCGCATGACCAAGTAATCCGACTCGGGAGCGAATGGCTTCTCTGTTTGTCGCAAGATCTATTCCAAGAACATGCCCTGTTCCGCGTTCTATTGGTAGCAGCCCAGCACACACTCGCAAGAGCGAGGTTTTGCCGGCACCATTCGGACCCTGCAACAACACGATTTCTCCGCGCTGCACTGTCAAATCAACGCCAGCCAGCGCAGGAAATTGACCAAGGACAGCAACAACACCTGAGAGCTCGATAACGGTGTCCATGCCGTAGCCACGCTAGTGACCTGTTGCCGCCACTACCAACGCCACTACAGTCGCCCACATGGCAAAGGACACGAACACATCACCTGGGCGCATCTCTCGCCTTCTTGATGCAGTGGGTCGCACCATGATTGTTGCTGGTCTTTTGCTCTTGTCCTTTGTGGCCTACCAATTATGGGGAACCGGAATCGCAGAAAATCGCGCCCAAGATGACATGGCGACACAATTCGTAAAACCTCAGCCAGTTCAGCCCCAATTCGGCGGCCTGGTTGGGCGAATCAGTATTCCGTCCATCGGAGTCTCTAAGTATGTGGTGGCAGGCGTGCGACTCAAAGATTTAGAGCGAGGTCCCGGGCTCTTTCCTGGCTCACCACTTCCAGGGCAAAAAGGCAACGTCGCCATTGCAGGACATCGCACCACATTCGGTGCCCCCTTTAGCCGCATTGACGAGATTCAGGACAGCGACAAAATCATTCTTGAATCGCGGGATGGCACTTTCACATACCGAGTCAACGGCGAACCAAAAATCGTTTCAGCAACAGACGTTGCAGTTGCGAAAACCACAAATCCCGATGTTGCAATCATCACTTTGGTGTCGTGCTATCCGAAATGGACATCAACGCAACGAATCATTGTGGTAGCCACTCTTGATCCAGCCGAAGCCCCTTTGCCCCCAACTCCGTTCGCAGTAAACGAAGCCGCTACGCAACAACCAATTGCTGGTTGGTTTCATGACCCGACTGCCTGGCCCACCGTTCTCTTCTTTGGAATTGCCTTAATCGTGATCCGCATAGTCGCCGGCTTCATGACGCGTCGGGGTCGCCGCAGAATCTTTGTTTACCCCATCGCGTTCGGCATCTTCATCCCCACTCTTTTCTTATTCTTTGGCGGACTGGCCCGACTATTACCTGCAAATCTGTAACCGCAGGGGCATGGAGACCTATATCCCCTACCATCATTGGTATGTCTAATACCGAACCAAGCAACGATCCTGTTCGTTCACGTCGGCAAATAATCTCGCGTATCAACAATGCCGCCAATCGACTTGGCTATTTGTTGTGGGCCATTGCAATGGCGTGTTTTGTTACTGCATTCATTGTCGGTTTCAAGGGACCCCTTGTCAACGTGGTGACTGCCTGCATCATCGCTGGTTCCATTTTGCTCGCCCCATCAATCATCATCGGTTATGCGGTGAAGGCCGCAGAACGTGATGATCTTGAACACGGTCGATAGAACACACTTATGACTTCTGTATCAATTGATCGTCGCAGACAAATTCTTGATACTGCACTCACTTCATTTTCCAATGCTGGTTATCACAACACATCAATGAATGACATTGCAGAAGCATTGTCAATGACTAAACCAGTTGTGTACCAGTACTTCGATTCAAAACGTGCGCTGTACTTAGAGCTATTGCGATTCGTGGGAGATGATCTTGTCAACACTGTCACTGCATCTGTTGCCGGTTCAAGTGATCCACACGACCAAGCCGAGCAAGGAATGATTGCTTACTTCACATGGGTTGCAAACAACAAAGAAGCATTCGCTCTTTTGTTTGAAAGTTCGGCCCGAGTTGATGCTGAATTTACGGACATAGTCAGCGAATTCGAAGACGCTGCAGCGCGAGCGATTGCCCCATTCATTAACGCCAACATCTCTGCAGAAGACCAAGTCACCTTTGCAATCGGATTAGTAGGAATGGCAGAGACTGTCAGCCGACAAGTTCTTCGACATGGTCGCGACTTTGACCCTGAGGCACTTGGTCGTGCAGTTGCTGCACTCGCCTGGGGTGGACTTCGTTTGATAGGGCAACCAAACATTCACTAAATGCCACCAAGAAGGCACACCTCTCTCGGCGTGGGTACAATTACGGCATGGCAGTCCCCGGTGAACATCATCCAGCATTCGAAGAATATTGCGAAACCATTTTTGAGTTGCGTGAAGACGATCTCGACGTCATCCAAGCACGCATAGCTGACCGGTTACGAGTATCTCGACCATCAGTCTCTGAAATGATCAAACGCATGTCCGATGAATCACTCATCGAAGTTGCTGGCGGAAAAATCACATTGACTGTTACTGGTGAAGAACTTGCAGTTCGAGTTGTACGTCGTCATCGCATTGCTGAACGATTCATCACAGACATTCTTGGCTTGTCGTGGTCACTTGCACATCGCGAAGCTGGCCGTTGGGAACATGTCATGTCGCATGAAGTTGAAACTGCCATGAGTCGTTTGCTCGGTGAACCGACCACCTGCCCACACGGAAATCCAATTCCTGGCAGCGGGTACCAACCCCCAGCAGCCAAGAAACTGTCCGAGCTTTCATCGGGTCAAGAATTCACCGTTTCACGCATCCCAGAGGAACTTGAGTTCACTCCCGGAATGTTGGAGTTCCTCGAGACATCACATTTGGTTCCAGGATCACACGGAACAGTGCAAGTTGGCGCAGAAGCCGGCGACATGACTGTCTTGATTGATGGCACTTCTGTCACGGTGGATTCTTTTGCCACCGTGCGCATACTTGTCACGATTTAATCCCCTCACCACCGGAGCGTCTCGATGACGAATACCAAACGCTTGCTGAGCATTGCTCTATGCGCCATTGCTCTCACTTCATGTGCAACTGAAATTACTGGTAGCACCGAGTCAACTGTGGTTCCTGTTACCACAACAACAATTCCTGTTGCTCCGACTGGTTCCATCATCTCCTTGCTTCAACAATTGATCCCTGTTGCAGATGGTCTTGGTCAAGCCGTTGTTGACGGCGAATCAAAGCTGGCTAAAGAAAAAGTTGCTCAGGCCGACGCAATCTTGCTTGCGATAGAGCCATTAATTCTGGAATCAGAAATCGATATTCTCGAAAGTGTGCAACGCGTTGTACGTCTTATGCAAACTGCAGTTGAAAGAAAACGCCCTGCAGATGCAGACAAAGCACTTCGCTTTATTCCGCTCATCATTGACGCGACTACTCCACTGTTAAATCTGTAGCAACTACAGCATTGCGTCTGGCAATGCCAGGCGATGAACCACTGTCAAACTGCGTGTGGAACGCGTCAGAGTTACGTATAACAGACGCAAACCTTGTGCATCATCAGCCACAATTGCAGACGGTTCAACCACAATGACATCGTCAAGTTCAAGTCCCTTAGCTAAGGAGGCTGGAACAATTGACAAGTTTTCATCAAGGCCAGCAGCTTGTGCACGCCCGTGTGGAACAGACGCAGAAGTTAATGCAGTCGACATCTGATCAACCATGTCATCAGGACAAATGATTGCAGTTCTGCCTCCGCCTGCTTGTTGCAACAGAACACGAGCTCGCAAAATGACTGCTTCGTATAATGCATCATCAGATTCAACAGCAGTAATGACTGGAACTTCGTCGCCATCACGCACGCTTCGTGGTGCACGAAGACCAGGTGTCGCCGCATGCATCACCTTGTCCGCTAATTCCATGATTTGTGCCGGAATTCGATATCCAACGGACAACCCAACGATGCGCGGAGTTTTACGCGACGGAAGATGTTCAAGCACATCTTTCCAATCATTTGGTGCAAGGGGCCCAGTTGCTTGGGCTATGTCGCCAACAACAGTCATTGAACCACTCAGGGAACGGCGCGTAACCATGCGCAACTGCATTGGCGTGAGGTCTTGTACTTCGTCAACCACGATGTGTCCGAATGTACGAATCTCGTCTGTCTCGTCAACTTTGCCGCTCTTGCGTGGTCGTGGCCCCAGCAAGAATCGAGCCTCATCGAGAAGGGCTGCATCGGCATTGCTCCAACGCACTTCCTCTAACGATTCAGACCGTTCGCGATACAAAGCCAAATAATCAGCTTCGGGCAAAATGCCGTTAGCAGCCAACTTCAACAGCGCCTTTGAACCGAACAGATCATGCAACAACTGTGCAGGCGTCAGTACTGGCCACATGCGTTCTAATACGGCGCGAATTTCTGGAGTGCCGGTAAGTGCATCGCGAATATCTTCTGCGTCGGCGCCACTACGGAAACTTGCGGCCAATGCTGCCCACACTTCGTTTTCTACATAACGACGTGCTTGGTTATGGCGGTGATACCGACGACGTGCAGCCTTGATGATTTGTACTGACTCTTCGGCACGCAAACGAACAAAGCCAACTCCGTATGGCAATTGCACATCTTCACGCAGTGGGCGTTCACGATCTGTAATTGCTTTGTCAATAACTTTTGCAATGCGTTTGTTGCCCTTGACTCGCGCAACGTTTGAAGATTCACGTAATCCAAACTGCACTTCAGGAATTAGGTCAGCCAATATGACTTGCTGAACGCCTGCTTCACCAAGTGATGGCAATACGCGTTCGATGTAGCGCAAAAACACTCTGTTTGGCCCGATAACCAGTACACCTTGGTCTTCTAATGGGAAACGATGTGTGTACAACAAATATGCAGCACGGTGTAGCGCCACTACGGTTTTACCCGTTCCGGGACCACCTTGCACAACAAGCACGCCGGCCTGTGGTGAGCGAATGATTTCGTCTTGTTCGGCCTGAATGGTTGCAACAATGTCGCCCAGTTGTCCGGTGCGGCTACGGCCAAGAGCAGTAAGCAAAGTGCTGTACCCGCGAAGCCCTTGGCGCGGGTCGTCGCCAAGTCCGTCGTCTTGCCCAACACCAAGATGACCTTCACCAAACAACTCATCTTCAAGTGCCAACAGTTGTGGGCCTTCAACAACAAAATGGCGCCGGCGCAACAAACCCATTTGCTCGCGACCAGTCGCCCGATAAAACGGTTCAGCAACTGGTGCACGCCAGTCAACAACAACAGGTTCACGGTTCGCATCAGCTACGGCAAGACGACCGATATGAAAACTCTCAACCTCGTCGCCAGAATCTGCTGTGCGGTCAATACGACCAAACACCAAGGCAGCGTTACCTAATTCCAATTGCTCTAAACGGTGTACAAGATTTTCGTCAAACACATTGCGTTCAAGGCGAGCCTGGAATGTTCCACCAGGGCCAGAAGAAGTCAATTCACGAATCTTGAGCGCGCCGACACGGCTTGCTTCCAGGCACTCATAGGCATGCAGGATGTATGCCTGCTCTTGCTCTAATTCTGGGTGCTGCTGGGTCATAGACACCAATCTGCTTTCCACGTGCGACCTGTTTTCAGGGTCTTTACAGGTTATCCCCCCACAACTGACCAACAACACCCAGGCGCCGCACACATCCCGACTGCACAACGGGCTTGGGTTTCGTCACAATCCCTTCCCGACAATCGGTTTTCCTAGGAGGTTCATCGTGCAGTCACGTTCCATTCACCA
>CAIZMV010000117.1 GCA_903934195.1 uncultured Acidimicrobiaceae bacterium
ACAAATGTTGCAGCTAATGCAGAATGCGGTGCGCCATGGGCAAGAACAACAACATTGCAATCAAACAAGTCCGTCGCATGGCGCAAAGGTGCGATACGAGGGCGATACCCAAGTGTGTGTAGTTGGGCCGCAACGCGCGTGCCCACAACTCCAGAACCAATAATCCCGATCTCGAAATTTGCGGGAATGCTCATGGTGATTAGCGCTGAGGGGTGACCTCGCGCCACCCGCCTTGGGACGGAGCTTCGGGGCTTTTTCCGCGTGTACGCAACACAGTTGCCACGATGCCGCCGATGGAGATGGCGAGGAGTACTTGGCGTATGAATTTCACGAAGTACTCCTTCTTTGTGGTGGGGCTAACAAGAATCGAACTTGTGACCTCATCCTTATCAGGGATGCGCTCTAACCGACTGAGCTATAGCCCCGTATGGGACTGCTCACTCTACCTTTGGGTATGGTCAGGCTCAACCGTGCGGGCCACCACTTCTTCTTCCAGCACCGTAACCCTGACTCCGCCCACCAATTCGGTGATCAAATTGAAGACAACGGCCGCCAAAACCCATATTCCAGCACCAAGTGCGATGCCAAAGAGGCCAAAGAACGCCATGGCCCGAAAGAGAGCGGCCCCTTGGAAGGTAAAGGAATCCCAGCCGAACGAGGCCAAGAACTGCTCGACGTTGTCGATGGTGCCCGTTGCCGAACCCACATTCCACAGCAGGAACCCGGTGATGAGAACCACGATGTACAGGGCGGCATGAAATACAACGGCCACCTTGAACACGCTCCAAGCATCAACATCTCTGATGACACGGGTGACCTTGCGCACGCGATGGCGCTGAGTCACAGGTTCAGTATTCGTAGCCACTCTTCGAGTGTATTGACTATGGCTACCCCAACTGGGTCACAGTGATGCCTGCGCTGTGGCGGTTAGTGATCCGCTGCGGATTGTGACCGTGACAACTGGGCCGTCAGTAGTGACCTGCGAGATGGTGACATGCAAAGCGTCGGCGAGTTTCTGTGCTGATGCCAAATCTCGTGATACGTAGGCAAGCGCAACTGCGTCGGCGTTGTTCTGCGCAGTTGCAATATCGCTGTATCGAGACGTGACGGCGAGAATGCACACAACACCGACCGCGGTGATGGCCCACCACCATAAAGACAAAATGGTCGCGCTTCCGCGTGAAGAATTAGTCCTCGTCTGTGGAGAGGATTGGCGCAACCGAGGCAACTACTGCTCCGTCGTCAAGGTTCATAAGACGCACACCTGTTGCTGTGCGACCTTGACTGGAGATCTGCTTGACCTCGGTACGGATTGTTACTCCGTTTGATGCGATTGCAACGATTTCGTCTTCAAGACCCACCATGAATGCGGCAACAACTTTGCCCTTCTTACCGGTGACCTTGACGCCAATAACGCCTTGTGTTCCGCGGCCCTTACGTGGGAAGTGAACAATCTGTGTGCGCTTTGCATAACCAGCATCGGTAACGATGAGCAATGCATCATCGCCACGGCCAGGGTCTGCAGATACAACTTCGTCGCCTGCCTTCATACGCATACCGCGTACACCGGCTGCTGTGCGACCCATTGGACGCACTTCGTTTTCACTAAAGCGAATGACTTGACCACTGCGACTTGCAATGAAGATGTCGTCATCGCCTGATGTTTCAATCACGCGTACGAGTTCATCGTCGTCTTTCAAACCAAGTGCGATGAGACCATCACGGCGGCTTGAGTTGTATGCATCGAATGCAGTCTTTTTGACTTGACCTGACTTCGTGACGAAGAACAAGAAGCGCTCGCCTGGGAATTCGCGCGTGTCAATGATGGCCTGAACGATTTCGCCTGGCTGCATTGGCAACAAGTTGACAATAGGTATTCCCTTTGCAGAACGTTCACGTTCTGGAATATCAGCAGCGCGCAACTTGTACACACGGCCGCGGTTCGAGAAGAACAACAGGTACGCATG
>CAIZMV010000118.1 GCA_903934195.1 uncultured Acidimicrobiaceae bacterium
AAATAGCTGCAGTGAGTCCGGCAGGGCCAGAGCCAATGATGATGGTGTTACGAACGTTGCTCATTTATTTGTCTTCTTCTGTGTAACGGCGGCGCATCAATAGGGCTCCGATGAGCCCAAAGATCGCGGCAAGGATGAAATAGGAGATCCACACGGCTGCATCGTGATTCACCACGGCGTCAAGTGCTGCTTGCAGACCGCGGGTAATACCGACGACGAACAGCACCACCATTGCAACAACACCAAAGGAGCCGAGCAAGCCAAAGACAATGCCGCGAGCGGTGCTGACGAGTGGTTGCGTGGTGTACCGACGAATGGTGCTGACGACGCGGTCGATGAAATCGACAGAGCGGTCCGCCCATTCAGGATCGGTGAGAGGGTTTGACACCATGGGTTCAGCCTAACGGCGACACCAAGTAGGGCAATGGGCTTAGGGCTGTGTAGGCAGTGGGTAACTGGCGATAACGGCACATGAGCCGTCGCGGATCTGCAGTTCATTTGTGGTTGCAATAAGGGTGAGCGTTGTGCCTGCGACTGAATATGCGCCCACCCACTGGGTATCGGTAGTCGAGAAGAAGCCATCACATGTTTTCTCATTCGCAGCTGCCACGGGGTGTGTGAAGGTGCCGAGTACAGCACATGAGGATGGGTCAACAACAACAAGGTTTTGCGAAGAAGTCCAGACTTCTCGTACTGAACCTGCAGAGGAATAGGTGCCGACGATTGTGTAGTCAGTCAGATTCGCACCACAAACAGAACCTTTGACCGGCACCGAGGTGGTGACAGAGTTGTTGGCCGCGGCTGCAACTGTGGGCGTGTCGCTTGATGGGGAAAGTGCAGCGTAGAGAGCGTTGCCGCCAACAATCAGGACAATAACTGCAGCTGCCGCACTGAGCCATTTGACTCGAGATCGAGATGAAGTGGGTGAGATTTCGCCAAGGGCGGCTGCGATGTGTTGATTGCGCACAGCATCAGATGCGGGGGCAACATCGCGAAGGGCAGCCAGAACCTTTGGGTCAAGTTCATCATCGTTCATGGGGCATTCCCTTCGGGTGGCGCAGTAGTGGTCTTTGTCTGACGATCTGAATGAGCATTTTGGTTCCCGAGGATTTCAGCTAATTGGGCCCGGCCACGGGCAAGGCGAGACCGAACAGTTCCGACAGGAACCCCTTGAATTGCAGCGATTTCCTCATAATCAAGGTCTGCAACATGGCGAAGAACAATGGTGGTGCGGTATTCCTCTGGCAACTGGGCAAGAGCAGCAGAGACATCCATCTGGGCATCAACGGCACCTGTTTGGTCGGCAGTTGGCGAGTCATAGACCGACTCTTTATCTGTGGGCAGTGGTCGACGTTGGATGCGACGCACTTCATCAAGCGCTGCATTTGTGGCGATGCGATAGATCCAGGTTGAAAATTTGGAACGGCCGTCGAAAGAGGGAAGTGCGCGAACAATTGAGATCAGAGCCATCTGGGTGGCATCTTCAGCGTCTGATTTATTGACAACAATGCGATGGCATACCGCTCGCACTGTGTCGTAGTGGACGCGCAAAAGGGCATCAACAGCGTTTTGGTCGCCGCGCTTGGCTCGACGAACGAGAAGGGAATCATCAACGTCCGTGATGCCAACACCCTAGTTAGTTGTTGGAGGGTGCTATTTCCCTGATGTGAATGAAAGGTCAGACAGCATGCCCTTATAGGGATTGCTATTGCTGCACGAGGTGCTTTGGCCGGCTTCACGCATATAAAGAAGAACATTTCGTCCTGGCGTAGCAACTTCGAACGTTGCTGCACCTGGCGCAGCTCCATTTGAATTTGCAACCCGAACGCCCCAACCATCAAGCGTGGTGGGAATTGTTTCACTTGTTGAGACGAACACTTCGGCGTTCCACGGAGCAGTTCCGAACGTGGCGGCCAACGAGCCAATGCCGATGCCAGACAACTGCACGATGACTCCGACGCCACCTTTTGAGCCGAAATATTGGTTTCCGTAACACACGGTTGTCCACGATGTGGCCGGGTTGTTGTCGGTGAGGTTCGGAATCATGGCTTCGTTCTCTTGGCCGTCGTCACCGTTTGGGTCGTAACTTCGCAGGCCAACTACGGAGACCGGACCAACGACAACATCATTCACTACCTCAGGTACAGCACCTGGAACTGATTTTGTGTTTTGTAATCCGCGCCACAACATCACTGACATCACTAATGCAACGACAAGCAATAACGCAATGGGAATGTAATTTCGTTTTGTCGATGTTTGTTGCGAGCGAGGTAATGAACTCTCTGCACGCGCAACTCCGCGCGGTGTTATGTCTCTTTTAACAACCGGCCGTGGAGGCGTGTCTTCGTTTTCAACTATCGAAAGTGGACGCGGCTGCTTCTTTGGCATCAACGGGTCATTAAGTACAGGACGTGGTCGCGCAGTTGTTGGTGCACTCATTGCTGGAGTGAAACCGTCAACGGGCGTCATTGCATCATGCACATTTTTGATTGCAGATTCAAGGGCTTGCGCAACTTCATTACAGTCGGCGTACCGGTGTTCGGGTTTGCGACGCAACATTTTGTTGATGACTGCGATGACATTGCTAGGAACATCAGAACGGATTCCGTTGAGTGGAGTTGGATCACGTTGCAAGCGCGCAACTGCAGTTGCTTGATCGTTGTCTTCCTTAAAAGGAGCATGCCCTGCAAGGCATTCGTACAAAACAAGGCCCAATGAGTACATGTCTGCGCGGCCATCTAAATCGCGCCCTTGCACTTGTTCGGGCGACAAATACTTTGCGGTGCCCATCATGATGTCGACACGAGTGAGGTCTGTGCCGTCTTCTTTTGAACTCTTCAGGGGCTTAGCGATACCAAAATCTGTTAGCAACACTTCACCTTGTTGCATGATGAGAATGTTGCCCGGCTTAATGTCACGGTGCACGATGTTTTCTGCATGCGCTTTCGAAAGCGCTGCTGCAATTGCGCGCCCAATATGCACGGTGAGATGCACGCTAAGCATTCCGGCTTGGTCTGAGTCGTTAGCTTCATCGAGTAATTCGCGCAACGACTTGCCTTCGATGAGTCGCATGATTAATGCAACTTGACCGTCTTCTTCGACGCAGTCATACACCGGAACAATGTTCGGATGTGTCAGTCGTGCAAGTGCGCGAGCTTCGCGACGGAATCGTTCAGTGACGATTGGATCATCAACAACACTTGCGCGCAAAAGCTTGACAGCAACTAAACGACCGAGCTGTAAGTCAGTTGCACGCCACACATCGGCCATGCCACCAGAGGCAATGGTGCTCTCAAGACGGTACCTATTACCTATGAGGTCATCGGAGTGTCGTGC
>CAIZMV010000119.1 GCA_903934195.1 uncultured Acidimicrobiaceae bacterium
TCGGCGAAAACCATGATGTCATTTATGAAATGCTCACCCACCCAGCAGCTATCAATGGCCTTAGCGATGGTGGCGCACATGTCCGCATGATCTGCGATGCATCAATACCTACATATCTGTTGACTCACTGGGCACGTGACCGTGAACGCGGACCAAAACTCAGCATTGAAGAAGCAGTCCGTATTCAAACAACCGCTACTGCTGAAGTGATTGGTCTTTCTGATCGCGGCCAAGTAGCAGAGGGTATGCGCGCAGACATCAATGTCATCGACTTCAAAAACTTGCGCCTGAACGCGCCTCATGCCGAGAATGACCTGCCAGCTGGTGGTCGCAGACTTTTGCAATCTGCGGACGGTTACGTCGCAACAATTGTGAACGGTGCCGTTACTCGTCGTAACGGTGTCGACACGGGCGCTCGCCCTGGTCGACTCGTTCGCGCCTAAGTATCTATACGTTCAATCTGTCGCACTTGTTTAGACAGAAGCGGCAATGACGTTGCCAGCGCGATGATTACACCCACTGTCACTAACGCTGTTTGTGCGCCCACTAGATGTGTAAATGGCCCTGCAAGAAACAAGCCCAAAGGCGCAAACACCATTGAGCCAAAAGCATCATACGAACTCACACGAGACAGCGCTTCGTCTGGAACATGGGTCTGAAGTGTGGTCATCCAATTCGCATACATCAGATCCATCCCAATGCCGGTGCCTAATGCGGTGATGAACAGCACCCACAACGGCAATGGCACAGCAAGGGCAAACGCCCAGAGAGCTGCAATCGGCAACACTCCGAGACACAACAGAAGTGGTCGGCGTGGTCGCAGGCGTAATGCAAATATCGTGCCCAGAATCGCTCCAATACCAAAGCCGAACATCATGATGCCCATATCTCTCGCGCCACCCATTGCCTCTTTGATTTGAACTGGCGCCAAAACTCCGAGGAATCCTTCGAAGCCCAAATAGAAAAAGGAATAACTAACAACGACGTACACAATCCATTTGCGAGACGAGAATTCAAACCAACCCTCTCGCAATTGCGAGAAAATAGTCTGACGTTTTTCCCCTTCAAGAAGTGGAGTGCTATTCGGTACCTTCATTCGATACACAATGATTCCGGCAATTAGGAATGACAATGCGTCGATGAGAAGCCCCCACCCAGGGCCAGCAGTTGACACAACTACGCCGGCAACACTTGCGCCAAGTGTGTAACCCAAGTTTGCACCTACACCAACAAGAGAGTTGCCAGCCTGCAACAAAGGATTCGGAACAATCAGGGGCATGATGCCACTAAATGCTGGGTACCACAGAGCATTCAAGACACCGAATACGAAACTATTGAAGCAGAGCAAAGGAATTGATGCATGACCTGAGATGAAGGCAAATGCACTAATTGCTACGAAAACGCTGCCGATGATGTCAGTGACCCCAACCAAATGAGTTCGTCCAAACCTGTCTGCTGCTACCCCACCAATCAACATGAATAACACCAACGGAATCATGTGGGCGGTTGTGACCAGGCTCAGAGAACCAGCATCTGCGCCAGGTAGTGACAACACACCGAAGGCAAGAGCAATGGGAGCAATTCCATTGCCAAAATTACTGATAACTCTCGCTACGAGAAGATGGCGAAATTCAGTGATTTTCCAGAGTTCAGACAACTCTTTCTTCATCTTTACATTCGTAGCCACGCGACCACGATACTTGAGAATCAGTTCTTGTTTGAGTTCTGTATCTCGCGGTACTTAAGGAAACGCCCAACAAAATCATTGGTTTGTTCTGTAGACCATTCCACTTTTTGCCATCCGACAAGTTGAGTGCAACGTTCGAGATGCTGTTGTACCGATGCCGGAAGCTGACCAGTCAGA
>CAIZMV010000120.1 GCA_903934195.1 uncultured Acidimicrobiaceae bacterium
GATTTGGTCAATTCCTTTTGTTACTGAGTAGCTATCCCAATATGGTCCGCCGCAGTTTGCACACGAACCCATTGAAATGACGTACTTCGGTTCAGGCATCTGTTCATACAAACGCTTGATTGCTGGTGCCATTTTGTCTGTAACAGTTCCGGAGATAACTACAAGGTCTGCTTGACGCGGTGAAGCAGGAAGAGGAATGACTCCGAGACGCATAACGTCATAACGAGGTGAACCGAATGCTGCACCCATTTCGATTGCACAACATGCAAGACCCCATTGGTACACCCAAAGGCTGTACGAACGACCAAGATTGAAAAGTTGTGTCAGCGGTTTGCCCAACCGACCACGATCTACAAGACCCATAATTAAACCCTTGTTCCTAGACCCAGCGAAGGACGCCTTTGCGCCACGCATAGACAAGACCAAGTAACAGGATGGCAACAAAAATGCCCATCTCTACAAGGCCAAACATTCCGTACCGCTCAAGTTGAGTAGCCCACGGGAAAATAAAGACTGCTTCAACATCAAAGATGACGAACAACAGTGCAAAGACGTAATAGCGAATTTGGCTTTGTGACCAACCGTCACCAACTGGATCAACACCACTTTCATAGGTGAGCAGTTTTTCTGCGTTGGGATTATTCGGACGAATGAGTGCCGAAATTCCAAGCAGTAAGCCGGCGACAAGAAAGGAGGCCAGTCCAAACCACACAACCGTGAGATAGGACCGTAAGAAGGGGGACATCACGTCCAAAACTACTACGGGGACTCACTATCGCCCCAACTTCCCATTGGGTCAACGGCTAGTTATGCCATGTGCCTTTGTGCGATGTTTTCTAAAAACCAGGCGACCAATTCATCGCACCTCGCCTCGGCATCGGCAATCCGAGAACTCGTCTGATGCATCAATTCATCGGGGGTCAATCCGATGGCGGCTAATTCGTCGCCCCCCTGGCCAGACATCCACAATCGCACAATCGATTCAGACGCCTCGGGGTGAAATTGGAGACCAAGCGCCCTGCCACAGACCATGGCTTGGGGCCCAACGGGGGAATCGGCGAGGGTTGTTGCCCCAGCCGGAACGCTGAAACGGTCGTAGTGCCACTGCATCCAGTCGCCTCGGGTGAGGCAATTAGGGGTCGATTTGGTTGCCTCAGCCACTGGAAACACTTGGTACCACCCGATTTCAGGGGTTTTGGCCCGGGTCACTTCTCCCCCAAGGGTGACCGCTAGTTGCTGGGCTCCAAAGCAAATTCCGAGAATTCCGATACCCCGGGTGACGGCCTCGGCGAGCAAGGTCTGTTCGGCGCGAACTGGCTCGGCAACGTGGTCCCAGTACGTGCTCCAATTGGAACCCATGGCCACAACTAAGTCAATGCCATCAAGGGAAGGCCAATTCTGGTGATCTTCTCGAAGAAACTCGGTAAACGAGTATCCGCGTTGACGCAAGGCGCGACCAACGAATCCTGGATCAGCATCCTCACTATTAGCGATGAGTACAGCGCGCATGCCCACTACGGTAGGGGCTGATGACTGCTATCCCAATTGATTCTGCCGTCATCGAAGCGGCTCGTCGTGCCGGATTAGGGGTAGTCAAGCGCACCCCCATCACCGAGTCAGCTGCATTGTCCGAACGGTACGGCGGAAACGTGGTGTTCAAAGCTGAGAACTTGCAGCGCACAGGGTCTTTCAAAATTCGCGGTGCCATGAGCAAACTTGCGTCGCTCGGGGATTCGGTGAAGAACGGTGTGGTGGCGGGCAGTGCCGGAAACCATGCACAAGCAATTGCATTTGCGGCACGACATCACAATGTTCCGTGTGAAATTTTTGTTCCGGCTGGTGCGTCGTTATCAAAGATGGAAGCCGTGCGTTCGTACGGTGCGGTTCTTAGCGAAGGTGGAGACACATTGTCTGACGCTGTCGCTGCAGCGCAACGACACGCAGATGCAAC
>CAIZMV010000121.1 GCA_903934195.1 uncultured Acidimicrobiaceae bacterium
TACTCCGGAACAGTTCGACGTAATGGCCGACTTGTCATCAGAATTTTCACGCGGATGGGGACACATCACCACTCGCCAGAACATTCAGTTCCACTTCGTAGACCTTCGTAAGATTCCAGACTTGTTGCGTCGCCTTGCTGATGTACAACTGACTTCACGTGAAGCATGTGGTGACACAGTGCGCAACGTGATGGCGTGCCACTTGGCTGGCGCGTGCCCATACGAGAAATTGGATGTCACACCATGGGCCGAAGCGGTGTATCGCCATTTCGTACGTAACCCACTCGGCCAGCGTTTGCCCCGCAAATTCAAGGTGAACTTCTCTGGTTGCTCAACCGACTGCGGCCAGGCAATGTTCAACGACGTTGGCGTTGTTGCGGCTACTCGCACACTTGAAGACGGTTCAATCGAATCGGGATTCCGTGTGTATATAGCTGGCGGACTTGGCGCAACGCCACACCCAGCACTTGCTTTGGAAGACTTCACATCACGCGAAGACTTGTTGCCAACAGTGGAAGCTGCATTGCGCGTGTTCGACCAAACCGGTAACCGTGACAACAAGTTGCGTGCCCGTATGAAGTGGGTTGTTGACCAGTTGGGAATTGAAGAAGTACGTCGTCGCGTTATCAAGATTCGCCACACCCTTCCTGCTTCGTCTTCGTGGCCAGGTGGAATTCCAGCCGAAGTACGTTCAGCTGGTGATGCACCAGCAGGTCGTATTACTGAAGGCGAAGTGTCACAGGTTGGTCAGAGCACCATCATCAACTTCACATCATCAGATCCGTTCCGCCGTTGGGAAAATGCAAGCGTTATTCGCGGTGCAGCTAATGGCACCGTGTCAGCAATTGCATATGCACCACTTGGTGACATCACTGCAGACCAGTTCCGTGCGCTTGCAAGAATTCAGCGTCACTTCAAATCTGATGTTCGTTTGTCGAACCGTCAGAACGTGGTGTTCCGTAGCTTGCAGCCAAGCCAAATGCGCGAGCTGTACGACATGCTCGATGAAATTGGTATGGCACGCCCAGGCGCCGAACTTGCTCGTGACGTAGTTGCGTGCCCAGGTGCAGATACCTGCAACATTGCCGTTACTCAGTCACGTGGACTTGCAAAAGCAATTGGCGACAAGCTTGAAGAAGAAGGCCTTGCTGAAATCGGTGGAGTTCGCATCAACATTTCTGGTTGCACCAACAGCTGTGGCCAACACCACGCAAGCGACATTGGTTTCTTTGGTGCAGAGCGTCGTGCACACGGCAAGTCATTGCCCGGCTATCAGATGCTTCTTGGCGGCTACGTGGGTGAAGAGCAAATTCACTTCGGTGAAAAGGCATTGCGTGTACCTGCAAAGGCAGCACCAGAGGCTGTTGCTCGCGTGGTTCGTCGCTTTGCTGCAGAACGCTCGGCTGCTGAAACCTTCCAGGGCTGGCTTGCCCGTTCTGGTGGTGCTGTTGCAGTAGCTGACGGCTTGCGTGATCTTGATGAGATTCCGATGCCAGACGCATCACCTGAGTACTTTGTTGACTATGACGAGACTGGCCCATTCTCTGGCGAAGTCGGCGATTCGGAATGCGCAGTCTGATTCAGTAACAA
>CAIZMV010000122.1 GCA_903934195.1 uncultured Acidimicrobiaceae bacterium
CGTATGCATCATTGCGCCGTGAGTATCCGACGCGTGAATTTCGCATGCGTCTCGGTTCATCACTGTGGCATGGTGACAAATCAACCATGCATCTATCGGCTGACATCGTTGATCATCACCCTGTGGAATCAGGCTCTTTTGCTGGTTATACGCAGGTTCCCATCAAAGGACCTGGCGAAATAGTCATTGTCGGCTGCGGTACCGCACATGGTGTTGTTCCATTGCTAGACGGACGTAGTCCGTTCCATTTTCAACGCCAACGAATGAACATGCTCGAGCCCTCACACATGCATACTTCGATGTTATTCATTGCGCGTGGACGACCTATTCCGAGCGTCGGAGAATGGATAGATGTCCAGCAGCCACTCACTCGAGTACAAGTTGATCTGTTGCAGTGGGTATAAGTTCACTGCTGCGAAGAACAATTAGTGGGGCGAAGAAGCCATACGGTTGAGACCGCGCCAACCAACTGCAGCTGCACCAATGAGGCCACCTTGGTCAGCCAATCGTGATGGAACAATTCTGGCGCCTCGAGAAAACTCAAGTCCGCATAATTCATCAAGAGTGCGTTGAGCCGAATTGAAAAAAGTTGCACCGAAGCCAAGTGCAACACTTCCACCCACACATACAAGTTGTAGATCAAGAAGGTTGCATACCGACGCAACACCACGACCAACAAGTCGTCCGGTTCGCACCATGATCTCGTACGTTGGCTGTGTCGGCGAACGACCTGTGATGGCTTCGATTGCTGGGCCAGAGGCTTCAGCCTCCAGGCACCCACGGCCTCCACAGGCGCATCTGCGGCCATTTGGCTCCACAATCACGTGCCCTATATGGCCCGCATTGCCACTGGCGCCTTCTAGCAATTGCCCATTCAGCACAATTCCGCCGCCAACTCCGGTGGAGACCACCATGGCCATGAAGTTATCCACCCCGCGTGCCCCGCCGACCCAGCCTTCTGCAAGGGCAAGTGCTTTTGCATCACCGTCACCAAAAACTGGCAAACCAGAGATGTCGATTAATCGATCACGTAACGGAAAATCACGCCACTGAGGAATGTTGAGGGGTGAAACAGATTCAAGATTGTGAGTGCTCGGGCCTGCACATGCAACACCGATTGTCAACGGACTCTCTCCGTGATGGTCGCGTGCACGTGCAAGTTGCTGCTGCACTGCTTCAGCTATGTCAGCGAAAAGATCTTCGGCATTGTCACGCGGGTTCACCGCAACAGACGTGCGGTCAATTAGCTCGCCCTCGCGAGTTACTAAACCAACTGCACACTTGGTGCCACCAATATCAATCGACAATGACAATTGCATGAGGTAACTAGTGTGCCAAAAAGTAAGCACCATTTACGACATCTATGAGAGTCTCTATACGTAAATTCTCTAGTATTTATAGGCTATGCATAGTTCGTACGATAAGACCGTGCATCCGCAATGGAAACAATCACTGACAGACGTGATGTCAACTAATTCCGCTAAAGAGTTATCAGATTTCATCTCTCGTGAACGCGAACAGTTCACTATTTTTCCACCAGATGATCAGGTCTTTGCTGCCTTATCGTACTTTTCTCCAACTGATGTCTCGGTCGTGATTCTCGGACAAGATCCGTATCACGAACATGGCCAAGCGCACGGTCTCAGTTTTTCTGTACCAGCAGGTGTCACTATTCCCCCGTCGTTACGAAACATCTTTATTGAGCGTGAAAATGACATAGGGCTACAACTGCCGATGCACGGAACACTCACGCCATGGGCACAACAAGGCGTTCTTCTTCTCAACACATCGCTCACTGTTCGTGAAGGCAATGCGGGCAGCCACGCAAAAAGGGGATGGGAAGCCATAACCGATCAGATAATTCGCACCGTGAATGACAACACGGAACGATGCGTGTTCATCTTGTGGGGTGCACATGCCCAAGCAAAGAAAAAGCTGATCACGCAGAGCCATCACGCAATTCTCGAGGCACCTCACCCTTCGCCGTTGTCGGCGTATCGCGGATTCTTTGGCAGCGCACCGTTCTCGCGCACCAATGCGCTATTGCAAGAGGCAGGACGAGCCCCTATCGACTGGAGTCTCTAGGCAGGCACTTGCTGGGTAATGCAGTGAATGCCCCCACCGCCAACAGCAAGGATGCGACCAATGTCAAGTGGCACCATGTCACGACCCGGAAAGAACTCGCCGATCATCTGCACCATGTCGTTGTCAGCGTCATTGCCCGTCACGGGGATGATGACAAATTTATTGCCAACATAGAAATTCAGATACGGGACAACAACCCGACCAGAATCTGTCTCGACAAACGGCAAGACAGGTACAACATCAACCTTCAATTGTTCTCCGCCACCTGACACAGACGAGCGAGCGACTTTTTCATTTATGAACATGCGCGCGTAATCTTCTTCACCCGTGTCATTGCACCCTTGCAATACAACATGTCCTGGTTTGGTGAACGCAGCAACGTTGTCAACGTGCCCATCAGTGTCATGGTCAAGTGCAAGCCCATGCGGTAACCACACCACCGATGAAACCCCAAGTTCATCCTTCAACACAGTCTCAATTTCACGTTGTGACATTCCAGGGTTGCGGTTCGGGTGCAACAAACATTGCATTGTTGTCACCACTGTTCCTGCACCATCCACGTTGATGGAACCGCCCTCAAGAACCATTGAAACACTGCGTTTTTGTTGGTTTTGTTGAGAAAGTACCTGAGATGCCAATTGGGCATCCTGATCATGGGGTACAAACTTTTGTCCCCAACCGTTAAAGACAAAATCCAGCCCCACAAGGCCGCCATCAGATTCGCGTACATAAATTGGTCCGCTGTCACGGCACCATGAATCGTCAATAGGGATACTTGCGATGGCGACTCCGGTGCCACACAAAGACTCAGCACGTTCAATATGTTTTGGGTCGACGACCATGGTCACTGGTTCATACGCTGCGATTGTGTTTGCAAGTTCGGCGTAGGCGCGTTCGGCCTCAGCTATTTGGCCGTCCCAAATGTCATCACGTGAAGGCCAACACATCAGTGTGTTCTGGTGCGGTTCAAATTCAGCAGGCATTACCCGTGGAAATGTAGACATTCATTTACCTCTAATTGGC
>CAIZMV010000123.1 GCA_903934195.1 uncultured Acidimicrobiaceae bacterium
CCCTCGGTCACGCTCTCAGACGTAAAAGTGAAATTTCTCAAGGGGACTCCTTCATCATTGCGGACGATGAGCCATCCGCACCCGAGACACGCTATCTAATACAGCGGTCGCGATGGTGTGTTTGTCAGCAAGGGGCACTTCAAGGGCCTCCCCCGACGCAAGCAAAATGGTGACTTCATTCGTGTCATGGCCGAATCCGACCTGGTCAGCAGACACATCATTGGCCACAATTAGGTCTAAATTCTTCCGTTTCAACTTGCCTCGTGCGTTATCCACAAGGTTGCTGGTCTCAGCGGCAAACCCCACAAGAATCTGTCCAGCAGGCTTGCTAGCTCCGAGGAAACCGAGAATATCCACTGTCGGTTCAAGAATGATCTGAGGAATTCCTTCGTCTTTCTTTATCTTGCCGACAACAGCCTGTACCGGACGGAAATCAGCAACAGCTGCGGTCATGACCACAACATCACTAGAAGGCGCATGACAAGAAACAGCATCCAACATTTGTTGCGCCGTCTCAACTGGCACGACAGTTATCCCGGCAAGAGTCTGACGATCAACGGTGCTCACGATGGTGACAGTTGCACCACGCTTGTGAGCTTGTTCTGCAATTGCAAAGCCCTGTTTTCCACTTGACCGATTTGCAATCACCCGTACAGCATCGATTGGTTCACGAGTTCCACCTGCTGTTACCAGCACAGATGTTCCTGCCAAATCTTTTGCAGAACCATTCAGAGCGGTTGTTACTGCGTCGACAATGGACGCTGTATCGGCCAAGCGTCCAGTACCAATATCGCCCCCAGCTAGTCGACCAGATTGTGGTTCCACAATGATGACGCCGCGAGACCGCAACAAAGCAATGTTGTCTACTACTGCTGGGTGTTCCCACATTTCAGTGTGCATTGCAGGGCACAACACAACGGGCGCACGAGTGGCAATCAAAGTTGCACTCAGAAGATCGTGCGATAAACCCATCGCGTAAGCAGCAATAACCCGCGCGGTAGCGGGAGCAACAACAATGACATCGGCGTTTTGGCCTAGACGTGTGTGAGGAATTGGAGACGCATCGTCCCACAAACTTGTATGAACTGGTTCAGAAGCAAGAGCAGAGACTGTTACCGGCCCAATGAACCGATGAGCGTCTTCAGTCATGATGGGCGCTACGTGCGCGCCAGCGTCAACTAACTGTCGACACAGTTCAACAGCCTTATAGGCAGCAATGCCGCCAGAGATTCCAAGGACAATAGAACGACCGTGTAGAGAGTTCATCACGACTTTCGGGGGGTGTAGAGCGGGATGATCCCGAAAAACTATTCAGCGTCTGATTCAACAGCGTCAGCGACAACGTCGCCTTCAACTTCGCCAAAGATGGCAGCTGCTTCAGCTTCCATTTCGTCGTATGGCAAACGCTCTACTTTGACAATCTTGTCAGCAGCGATTTCTTCGAATGCAATAGAGAGTGGCTTGCGAGCAACTGACGACACCTGAGGTGGAACCATGTGTCCAAGACCTTCACCCAATTGGTTGAAGTACGAGTTGATCTGACGCGCACGGTATGAAGCAAGCGTGACGAGGCTGAATTTAGAGTCAACGCGATCAAGCAAACCTTCAATGTTTGGATGAATCATGGAGTCGTTCTGACGGGACATGGTGGACCTCCGAAGTCGCCTAAAGGTTATCGGCGTTCGGCTCGTGCCGCACCGATAATTCCCTGTATCTCAGCGACTGCGCGCTCAAAATCATCGTTTATGACCACAACATCGGCCAGCACCGCCCCCTCGCGCTCTTCGTCTTCTGCTTTGCGCAGGCGCTCTACGACATGATGTTCCGGATCGCCGCGGCCCTGCAGGCGACGCTGCTGTTCCTCGCGAGACGGGGGACGAACGAATACGAGAATTGCTTCGGGATGACTTTGCTTCACTTGTTGCGCCCCATGCAATTCAATTTCAAGAACGATGTCTAAACCAGAATCGACAGCAGGTCGTGGTGAGCCGTACAGATTCCCTAAGAACTCTGTCCATTCAAGAAAACCATTGTCGGTGATGTGTTGCTCAAACTCTGCTCGCTGCACGAAAACATACGCATCATCAGATTCACCGTCGCGTTGAATTCGTGTAGTCCACGACCGACTTAACCACAATGTGGAATCACGTTGAATCAAGGCTTCAACGATGGTTCCTTTTCCGGCGCCACCTGGACCGGAAACAATGACAATGATCGGATCAGTCATCGTGGATTCTCCACCACACCGATGAGAGCCAGACGCTGAGAATCCGTGAGTTCCCGCACACGCAGAAGAGGCTCGATTCCGATTTCTTCCATAAGTCGACGCCCCGCCACTTTGCCAAGACGTGGCGATACATCGAGAAGTTTCACAACATACACCTGAGCCTCATACGAATCAGGCGAGGCATTCAGCACAGACGCAACGTTGCCTTTAGAGGATTCAAGCACCGCAGCAACACGAGAAGCACGCAACTGCGCAACTACTTCCATGTCTGTATTCGTGCTTTCCATAACCCAATGATAGTTCCGAGAAGCCACTTAGGGCTCTCTTATGAGAAATCAGACTTCATGTACAGCATTAACGATGGACGACCAGGACGATGCACCAAGCGCATGCGCACGAGTGGCGGCCGAACAAGCAATGCGCCATGTCGCGTTTGGTCGAGCAAATGACGCCGTACCAACCTGCACTGCATTTGCCCCTGCCATCATCATTTCGATTGCGTCGTCACCCGACGCAATTCCGCCAACCCCCACGATGGCAATGTTTGGTAGTGCTACACGGACATCATGAACCGCGCGCACTGCAATGGGATGTACTGCTGGACCCGATAATCCCCCACCCCCATTACCAAGGCTCCGGCGCGATGTACGAACATCAATCTGCATACCAAGCATGGTGTTCATCACCGTGACAGCTGAGGCACCGGCGTCGGACACTGTTGTTGCAACTTCAACAATTCGGTCCGTGTTTGCACTTAATTTGGCCCATACAGGCACCTGTGACCGAGCGCACACCGCAGAAACTATTTGACCAGCAAGTGACGGGTCATGAGCAATGATTCCACTACGTCCCTCAAGGTTCGGACAAGACAAATTCACTTCAATTGCGCTTATCCGATTTCCGGCAGCTCCAAGTTGTTCAGCCGCAAGTACGTACTCGTGAACAGAGCGGCCCCAGATACTCGCAACAACAACTGCACCTTCGGATTCAAGTTTTGGAAGCGACTCATGAATCCATGACACAACGCCAGGACCCTGCAAACCGACTGCGTTCATCATGCCGCTTGCAGCAACATGCACTCGCGGTGATGGATTACCCGGCCATGGTTCATGAAACAGGCTCTTCACCACTACTGCACCAAGGCGACGCAGCGGCATGTATCCGGAAAGTTCGACATCGTTTCCGCTCGTACCTGATGCAGTCATGAACGGATTAGAGAGAAGGACTCCCCCAACATTCACGCCACCCATGGCATCGAGATAACGCGCACCGCGCCGCATTGTCATGCCCTGCCGTGATATTCCTGCAGTGATCTCACTTCAACCTCACTCGAGCGTTGTTCCCACAAACCGTTCACAGCAGCCAAGGCAGCTTCAACAGTTGTTACTGACGATACGCCATTTGCATTTGCTGCTTTTCGAATTGCCTCACCGTCCTGACGTGAACCACGACCATGAGGGGTATTCACCACGAAGCTGATCTCACCGCTGGCCACCAAAGCGGCCGCATTCTCCAAAGAAGACCCTTCGATCTCAGACAACTTGCCGACAATTCGATCAACCGGAAACCCGAATTTCGCGAGGTAGTTCGCCGTGCCCGTTGTAGCTGCGACACCAAGACCCAGATCTCGCAATCGTTTCGCAACAACAATTCCCGCTGGCTTGTCACCATCATTGAATGAAAGGAACACGGTGCCAGAAGTGGGAAGAACAGTTCCGGCAGCAGTTTGTGATTTAACGAAAGCACGTCCGAATGTTCTGTCGATTCCCATCACTTCGCCTGTCGAGCGCATTTCTGGTCCGAGCGCAGTATCAACTTCAGGGAAGCGATTAAAGGGCAGTACCGCTTCTTTCACCGATACATGACCACCCGTTACTGGTGGAACCAGTAATCCTTCAGTGCGCAGTTCAGCAAGAGTTGCGCCCAACATGACTCGACTAGCAACTTTGGCCAACGGCACACCAGTCGCCTTAGCAACAAATGGAACCGTACGAGATGCTCGCGGGTTTGCTTCGATTACAAAGACAGTCGTACCGAGAACGGCAAACTGCACATTGATCAGCCCGCGTACGTCTAGCGAGTTAGCAATAGCTGTTGTGTACGCACTGATGACTTCAACAACCCAAGCAGGAAGTGTTTGTGGCGGAATTGCACAAGCAGAGTCGCCAGAGTGAACGCCTGCCTCTTCTACGTGTTCCATCACTCCACCGATCAGTACCTCGCCTGTGTGGTCACGGATCGCATCAACATCTACTTCGGTTGCATCTTCTAAGAAATGGTCGATAAGAACAGGGCGTTCAGCGGAAAGTCCGCCTTCTTTTCCGAGGCTTCCGTCTCGTGCCATTTGGTCCATGGCACTTTCCAAAGCCTGAGCGTCGTGAACGATTTGCATTGCGCGCCCGCCAAGCACATAACTTGGGCGAACCAACACCGGATACCCGACTCGTTGTGCGATCACACTTGCTTCTGCAAAAGTGACTGCCGTTCCACCCGGAGGCTGCGGGATGGATAGCGAATCACATAACTGATTCCACTTCTCGCGATCCTCTGCCAGGTCGATTGAGTGAGGAGACGTTCCGGCAATCAGAGCTGGATCAATGAGCCCAGACAGCTTCAACGGGGTCTGACCGCCGAGTCCGACAATCACCTTGGGCGCAACGCCACCTGAAGCAAGGGTCTCAGCTGCGATCACATTCAACACATCTTCACGAGTCAAAGGTTCAAAGTAAAGACGATCAGAAGTGTCGTAGTCGGTTGAAACGGTTTCCGGGTTGCAGTTCACCATAACGGTCTCATACCCAGCTGCACGCAATGCGAAACTGGCATGAACACAGCAGTAGTCAAATTCAATTCCTTGACCAATACGGTTTGGTCCGGACCCAAGAATGATCACGCGCGGCTTAGTAGAACCCCGAACTTCGTTTTCATCTTCATATGTTGAGTAGTGATATGGAGTCTGTGCATCAAACTCTGCACTGCATGTATCGACGGTCTTGTACGTAGGAATGATTCCGAGCGATTCGCGATATGAACGAACTGCCATTTCGTCCTCTTTGAGAACGTACGCAAGTTGGCCGTCAGAGAATCCGAGACGCTTTGCCCGACGCACTTCATTTCGACTCAATTGAGTCAGTGACTTGCCTTCCAAAGAGTGGCGCTCATCAATGATGATTTGCATCTGATCGAGGAACCACACATCAATTTTGGTTGCGTCGTGAACTCGATCTACGCCCATGCCTCTGTTCAGAGCTTCACCAACCTGGAAGATTCTCTCAGGAGTAGCAACAGACGCCTTCTTCAGCAGATCCTCATCACTGAGATTGTCGTATAGCGATTCTCCTCCATCGCAGTTCAGGCCAAGCCTGCCCTGTTCAAGCGACCGAAGACCCTTTTGCAAACTCTCCGGAAAAGTACGCCCGATAGACATCACTTCACCGACGCTCTGCATCTGAGTTCCAAGAACTCCTGACGTACCAGGAAGTTTCTCAAAGGCCCAACGAGGAATCTTTGTAACGACATAGTCAATGGTCGGTTCAAAACTCGCCGGAGTCATCTTTGTGATGTCGTTTGGTATCTCATCAAGCGTGTAACCAACAGCCAGTTTGGCCGCAATCTTGGCAATCGGAAATCCTGTGGCCTTTGAAGCCAAAGCAGAAGAACGCGACACGCGTGGGTTCATCTCAATGACAACAAGGTCACCATTTGCTGGGTTCAATGCGAACTGAACGTTGGAACCACCAGTTTCAACACCGACGCGCCGAATGCACGCAAACGCTGCATCACGCATCTTCTGATATTCCACATCGGACAAAGTCTGAGCGGGGGCAACTGTTATTGAGTCACCGGTATGAACACCCATGGGATCGAAGTTTTCGATGCTGCAGATGATGACGCAGTTATCAGCATGATCGCGCATCACTTCTAGTTCGTATTCTTTCCAGCCGACAATTGATGTCTCAACAAGGATTTCTCTGATTGGACTTGCATCAAGTCCGTTCGAAGCGAGCTTCAAGAACTCTTCCATTGTGTTTGCAATTCCGGTTCCGCGTCCACCAAGGATGTATGCAGGACGGATAATCACAGGAAGCCCGATTTCTTTGAGAACTTCTGTTGCTTCGTCCATGTTGTGGGCGATTCCACTGTGAGGAACTTTGAGCCCAATCTCAATCATCGCTTGCTTGAATTTGTCGCGGTCTTCGGCAGTTGCAATTGCCTCTGCATTTGCACCAATAAGTTCGGGTGTACCCGGAACACCTACAAGCCCCTTTTCAAAGAGCGCCATGGCAAGGTTTAGGCCTGTTTGTCCACCAAGTGTTGGCAGAACCGCATCAGGTTTTTCGCGCTCAATGATTCGAGCCAAAATTTCTGGAGTCAGTGGCTCAATGTACGTACGGTCCGCGAAGTCTGGGTCCGTCATGATGGTCGCGGGGTTCGAGTTAGCCAGGATGACTCTGTAGCCCTCTTCCTTCAGAACACGGCATGCCTGCGTACCTGAATAGTCAAACTCGCATGCTTGCCCGATGACAATTGGGCCAGAACCGATAATAAGAATTGTGTGTAGATCATTACGACGAGGCATTATTTTTTCTCCATGAGTTCTGCGAATTGTCCAAATAGATAGTGGCTGTCATGAGGACCAGGCCCCGCTTCCGGGTGGTACTGCACACTGAAGGCCCGAAGATCGCGCAAACGCATTCCTTCGTTTGTGTGGTCGTTGAGATTGACATGCGTGATGTCGGCGACTCCTGATAACGAATCCGGGTCGACGCAGAAGTTGTGGTTCTGACTGGTGATCTCCACTGACCCAGTTGCAAGATGTCGCACTGGGTGATTTGCGCCATGGTGACCAAACGGCAATTTGAAGGTGTGCCCTCCGAATGCGCGAGACAACAATTGATGACCAAGACAAATTCCAAAGGTTGGAGTGCCAGCTTCAACAATTGTGCGAATTGCTTCCGTAGCGCCCTTAACCATCTCAGGATCACCTGGACCATTCGACAAGAACACCCCTGATGGTGAAAATGCCAACACCTCTTCAGCGCTCATGCTTGCAGGAACAACTGTCACCGTTGCGATTTCAGATAAGTGACGAAGAATCGTGGTCTTGATGCCAAAGTCGTATGCCACAACATTGAACTTTCCATTCCCCACTGTGTAGGCCTGAGGTGTTGTCACCTCAGACACCAAGTCGATGCCGGAAGTTCCCTTTTCATTCTTTGCCGCTGCCAGCAACTGGGCTTGGTCAGCTGTTCCGAACGCGCCACGTAATGAACCGGAGTCGCGAAGCAGTCGCGTCAGACGACGAGTATCTAATCCTGCGACGCCGGGCAGCTTTTGTGCCTTCAACATTGCATCAAGATCAGACTCACTGCGCCAATTGCTGTGACGACGTGCCATGTCTCGCATGATGATGCCACGAGCAAATGTCCCGCGTGATTCGGAGTCGACAGGAGTCACCCCATAGTTGCCAATGTGCGATGTAGTGAACGTAATGATTTGGCCCGCATACGACGGATCAGTGAACACTTCTTGATAACCAGTAAGTGCGGTGTGGAACACGACCTCGCCCGCCGCGATGCCGTTCTCTGGCATATACCCGACTGCTTCTCCTTCAAAGACCGAACCGTCTTCAAGCACGAGTGCAATGTTTGTTATGTCGGTACTCACGCGAGTGCCTTCCCTTCCTGCACGACCAGTTGGCCGTTGTAGATCGTGTGCCGCACGCGGCCACGAAGTTCCATGCCGTGATACGGCGTATTAGTGCTGCGACTTGCCAATTCGTCGCGAGAAACAGACCACACAGTGGTGGTATCCCACACAGCAATGTGAGCAGGTTCCCCAACCGCGATTGGTCGACCTTGATGGTCTGAAATGTTTGCGATCACTGCTGGATTCCATGACATAAGAGCAGCGATCTTCTGGGGTGACAGATTGATTGCAGTATTGACGACTCCGAGTGCAGTCTCAAGACCGAGCATTCCAGGTGGGGCCGTATCAAGCGTTTGCTCTTTTGTGTGGCCAGCATGCGGTGCATGATCAGTAGCAATTGCATCGATGGTTCCGTCTACAAGGCCTTCGTGCAGGGCAGCAATGTCGGCCATTGTTCGCAGCGGAGGATTCACTTTAAATATCGGATCAAATCCGGTGAGCAATTCATCAGTGAGCGATATGTGATGAGGAGTAACTTCAGCCGTCACAGGAAGACCTTCGGCCTTAGCTGCGCGCACCAATTCAACACTTCCTTTAGTAGACAGATGCATAAAGTGTTCTCGCGCCCCCGTCATGCGCACAAGCTGGATATCCCGGCGCACCATTTCTTCTTCAGCAGCTGATGGCCAGCCAGGAACTCCCATTGTCGAGCAACATGCCCCGTCGTGCATGACTGCACCTACGGTCATGCTTGCAACTTCACAGTGTTGAGACAACGTCAGATTTAATCGTTTTGCTGTCATCAGGGCACGCTGCATAACAAGGGCGTCTTGTACGCCAGTTCCGTCGTCTGTAAACAACGTGACGCCTTCATTAGCAAGCAAATCAAAAGGAACTAATTGAGCCCCAAGGCGACCCACAGTGATGCACCCTGAAGGAATAACTTCGCACAGACCAACAGCACGACCACGATCGCTAACAAATCGAACCGTTGCGACATTGTCTTGAGCTGGATCAGTGTTTGGCATTGCCACAACAGCGGTGAACCCTCCGAGAACAGCTGCTCGACTACCTGATTCAATTGTCTCAGCTTCTTCTTTGCCTGGTTCGCGCAGATGCGTATGAAGGTCTACGAAGCCAGACGATACGTAGCAACCTGCCGCATCCAGAACAATGTCACCAGTAAGTGCGTCTCCCATGGCCTCAATGAGTCCATTTACGATGCGAACGTCGGATACGAACATTTCATCAGGATTAACTACCGTTGCTCCGCGAATGACAATTGATGCTTTGTTGGCGCTCATGCTTCAACTCCGTTTGACAATGTTGTCGTTGCATCGCCACCAAGAAGGCTGAACAACACGGCCATGCGAATTGATATTCCATTGGTGACTTGTTGCAATATTCGCGAACCAGGCACCAACGATGGATCCACGATCATCTCGACACCGCGATTGATTGGCCCTGGATGAAGCAGCAACGCATGACTTTGCATTCGGGCTGCACGCTCTGGTGTAAGCGCGAACAAAGAACTGTATTCCCGAAGACTTGGCATCTGAGCTGCGTCCATTCGTTCGCGCTGAATGCGCAACATGTACACCACGTCAACTACGCCAACTACATCGTCAAGAGAGTCAGCTGTCGTGACTCCCCACCCGTCAAGTGATGTTGGCAAGAACGCAGTTGGTGCCACCAAAACGACCTTGGCGCCAAGTCGGGTGAAAACGTCGATATCGCTGCGCGCCACTCGTGAATGCTTGATGTCTCCAACAATGGCCACTGTTCGGCCATGCAAGGAGTTCAGTTCATTGAAATTGCGAGTGATTGTGTACGCATCTAACAGAGCTTGCGTCGGGTGCTGATGCCAACCGTCTCCGGCATTCACAACCGATGCGTCAGTCCATTGTGTGATCTGTTGAGGCGCGCCACTTGACTTATGTCGAATCACAAACGCATCAACACCCATTGCCGACAACGTCTCTATGGTGTCGCGCAGACTTTCACCCTTGTTGACACTTGAGGAACTGGCAGTAAATGTCATCACTTCTGCAGACAGCCTCGATGCCGCAGTTTCAAAACTCAGACGAGTTCGAGTTGAATCCTCAAAGAACACACTGGCTATCGTGCGTCCACGCAACGCAGGTACCTTAGGCACTGCACGCGAATTGATCTCAGCCATGTGGTCTGCCATCGCCATTATGGAGACAATGTCGTCAGTGCTGAGATCACGTGTTGACAAAAGATGCTTCACGAGGTTTCCCCCGATGCTGCAACGACGCTGACTCCATCAGGACCAACACTCACTTCATCAGAAAAGTGTGTGGGGATGTTCTTGCCTACATAGTCAGGGCGAATAGGTAGTTCTCTATGACCCCTGTCGACCATGACCGCTAACTGAACAGCGCGAGGGCGTCCATGATCATTAAGCGCTTCCAATGCTGCTCTGACTGTGCGGCCAGTGAATAACACGTCGTCTACAAGAACGACAGTTTTGCCAGTGAGATCAACGGGTATGTCAGTAGGCGCAGACAAGACAATTGGCCGAAGACTGAAGTCGTCTCGATACATGGAGATATCTACTGCACCGAGCGGGACTGTTGCCGATGGGGAAATGACCGAGATGTTCTGACGTAGGCGACCAGCAATCCAGGTTCCG
>CAIZMV010000124.1 GCA_903934195.1 uncultured Acidimicrobiaceae bacterium
GCTTTTCGTCCATTGTTCAAATTCATGACAGTGATGGTGGCACCGAGCGGAACAAGAGTTGTGGAACAACCTGTCTTCACTGAATCTGGCAAGCGTTTGTAGGTGGCGTTACCGCGCACCATGCGACCAGAGTTGTCGGCGGGGTATGCAATTTGTCCTTGCCCATTTGGGTCTGCGCTCACTGGGCCATCAAGGTTGGCGGGTGCATCAACATTGGAATCAATACTGAGGCCAAGGTCATAGGTGGTGGTTGTTGAATTCAAGACCGTGGTGACTGTTTCGTTGCCCGAGTTTCCTGATGCCATAAATGCGATGGCAAGGAAGATGGCAGAGACAACCAGGGCTACCGTCATGCGGTTCTTGTCAACGGGGGAGATATCCATGTACCTACGAATGTATGCGAGGAAATGCTGCAAGAGCATTCGCTGAGGTAATTGATGCAAACTCGGCCACATCGAGTCCGCGAAGATCTGCAATGGCGGTACCAACAAGTCCAACGTGGGCTGGCTCGTTAGGGCGGCCTCTGTGCGGAATCGGTGCCAAGAACGGGCTGTCGGTTTCTATAAGAATTTTGTCGAGAGGACACAACATGGCTGCTTCGCGCAGTTCGTTTGCAGTCTTGAAAGTCACGATTCCGCTGAATGACAAATACGCGCCACGGTCAAGACACTCCTGTGCTTCATTTGGGCCACCAGAAAAGCAATGAATAATGGTGTTCTGGGGCATTCCCTCTGCATCAAGCACTGCATAGGTATCTTCCCACGCATCACGGGTGTGAATAACCAATGTCAGCTCATGTTGTTTCGCTAGAGCGATCTGTTCTGCAAACACGCGCATCTGTACATCGCGCGGAGAATGTTCGTAGTAATAATCGAGCCCGCATTCACCAATTGCAACTACGCGCGGTTGTGTGACGTACGGGAGAATTGAATCTGTTCCCTGTGTTGCATCGTGTGGGTGTAGCCCCACAGTTGCCCACACGTCTGAGTGTTGCGAAGCGATAGAGATAGCTTGCTCACATGTCGGCGCATCGGTGCCGATAACTACAAAGCGCTCAACGCCTGCATCGCGAGCTCGTTGCAAGCTTTCTGCTGGCACTGAGGTCATCTTGTCGTCGTGGATATGACAGTGAGTATCTGTCCATCCGGTGATGGCGGTGCTCATGCGACGGTGCGACGAGGAAAGAGCGGTGTTCCTTTTTCAACAGGAGAACCGGCGCGGTACAAGCCCCATTCAGTGTCAACAGGAATGCGACATTGTTCAATGTCTGTTGTCATTCCGATGCGGCGCCAAATTTCACGGGCAGTATCAGGAATTGCAGGAAATGCGAGCAGGGTCACGATGCGTAATGCCTCAAGTGCGTCGCCCATCACAGTGTTCAACAGGTCGCTTGGTTCTGCTTTCCACGGTTCATGATTCTCAAGGTGAGCGTTGGTGGCACGAATAAGAGACCATGTTGCTTCTAATGCACGACTTGGTTGAACCAGTTGCCAACATGCAGACGTTTCTGCAACGGCATCTTTTGCAAACGCTGCTAACGGACTGTCAGGGTTTGGCGCTGTGCCAAGACCTGCACACTTCTTGTCAACTACAGATGCAATTCGTGCTGCAAGATTGCCAAGGTTGTTTGCAAGGTCAGAGTTGTAGCGAGACACAAGGCCTTCGTATGTGAAGTCGCCATCGTTGCCGTACGACGTGTCGCTGAGTACGTAGTAGCGGAAGCC
>CAIZMV010000125.1 GCA_903934195.1 uncultured Acidimicrobiaceae bacterium
ATTCTGTTGTATGACTCGAACTGGCCAGGCAAGAACCGATACGTCGATGTCGACTTAACAGCTAAGACTTGGCGATTCTCATTTTCAAGCGAAGATCCTGAAACCGACACAGCCGTATGGACAGGTGGCCCACAAGATATGGACCTCACGCCGTTGTCAGCACGTGAAGGTACGTGCCCATTCTGTGGTGACGGAACCAAGGCTTCAAAAACGACAATGCTTATTCGTTCGAGCAATCTCGACTGGTCAGTGGAAACTGACGGTGGTGTTGTTTCTCCCGATAATCCAGTTGGTACAGATGGCACTTCTATTCTTCCGGTAAAGGGCGCAGTAAAACGCGATTCGTATGACTATCTAGTCAGTGTTCCCACATCCACTGATGCAAAGTCCGCTACTACGGTTGCGAAAAAGAATGGGAAGAAAACTCGTAGCAAACTTAAGTTTTCTGGTTCCACAAGTGTGTACGCGATAATGCCAGACGGTATTGCACAGTTCACAACACCCGGCACATCTAATAGCCCTGTTGAAATTGAAGGAAGTTCTATCTCCACCAAAGACCCAGGTGTTGACCTCACGCTGGCATCTGGAAACTTGGTTGCTAACGCATCAGGTGCCGCCATCTCCTTATCAGTCTCAGGTGGCACCATGGAAGTTGCCGTCACCACAGCTAGCGGTCAAGTTGTTCAACAGCAGGTATCTGAAGATAGGCCAACTTTGCAGATGAAGGCCGACCCAACTGGCGGCGGAATCACTGTGTTGGCAGCTACTTCCACTGGCGTCGTTGAAAAAACAGAGGTTTCTTCAACTGGTGTTGAGACAAAGACAATCGTTAAAGAGGTTCTCAACCTCAGTTCAGTAAAAGCTGAATTGCCACCAGAGCTTGCATCAAAAGAAATTGCAGCACTTCCTTCGCTTGCGAATCGCAATATGGCAAACCCGAACTACAAAGTTGACCCTGTATACACCGCGCCTACAACCACGGTTCCCAAAGAGAGTTCGGGAGGCGTAGTTAAAAACGGTGCACGGCAAGTACCCACAGTTGGAAAATTGGTATTGCCAACTAGTGAATTCGGAGATGCCCCATTCACCGTGCAAGTCCCCACCTCAAATAGCAAAGGTGAATGGAAGTTCACTTCAAGCAAAACTGACATTGCTCAGATCAACGCAAGTACTGGGCGCACTACTATTTCAGGCACAGGTACGACCACAATCACTGCCACACAAGCAGCAGCAGATAATTTCGAGACCATATCCGTAACTGCAGAACTGACAGTGGAGCGCGCCGCTCCTGTTCTCGGTGCATTCACAACTACGGGTCGTACGGTTGGTGAAGAAGCATTTGTCCTGGCTAGCCCAACATCAACAAGCTCTGCTGCATTTAAAATGGAATCAAGTGATGAGTCTGTAGCAAAATTCTCGAAGACAAACGGAAAACTTTCGATAGTTGGTGCAGGAAAGACCACCATCACCGCTTCACAGCCTGCAACTGATGATTATCTCGCGGCGTCAAAGAGCTTTGTTCTGACTGTGCGCAAAGGCACCCCAGTACTTACAGCAACGGCTGATCTCTCCGGCACTTTTGGCGAAGATGGTCCAACCATCACCAAACCAACCTCTGAATCTCGGGGTGCAATTTCCTTCGCATCTAGCAACGCTGCGGTTGCCACAGTCAATGCGACTACTGGTCAAGTAACTGTCGTTGGTGCCGGTACCTCCACCATCACCATTACTCAGGCCGCAACAGATGATTATGTGAGCGCCACACAAACATTGACATTCACCGTGAAGCAGGCAGCTCCCACCTTGGGCAAACTGACGACTGAGTCGAAGAAGTTTGGTGATGCTGAGTTCACCATAGAAAAGCCAACTTCACCATCTTCAGGTGCAATTACGTTCACTAGCAGTGACAGCAAGGTTGTAAAGATCACCGAAGAAGGCAAAGCAACTATTGAAGGTGTCGGCACTGTGACCATCACCGCTTCACAAGCAGCGGAAGGTAACTACTCTGCAAATTCCGTTACTGCAGAAATCACAGTCGGTAAGGGCGCTCCAGTGCTTTCTAACATCTCGCTCACCGGCTTAGTTTTCGGTGATGCTGATACCACCATGGAGCCTCGATCAACTTCGACTGGTGCGTTTACTTTCTCTAGCAACAAAACAGATGTACTAACCGTCAATGAAAAGACAGGCCTAGTACGTATTGTCAGTGCGGGCACAGCGACCATCACCGTGAAACAAGCTTCAACTACTAACTATGAAGCTGCGTCTTCATCTGTCACTGTTCAAGTTGGTCTTGCTACGCCTGCATTCCAGCGCCTTGATCCACTAGAGAAGCAATTCGGTGACGCAACGTTCCTGTTCGATTGGGGCACCTCCCCTAGCGATGGTGACATCACCTACACCAGCAGTAGCCCGACTGTGGCCACTATTAATGCGACTACTGGACGAGTGACAATCGTTAGCACGGGCGTTACAACCCTCACCATGTCGCAGGCCAAAGGATCCAACCATAAAGCTGCCACCACTGTTGCAGTTCTTACAGTTGGGCGCGGTTCGCCCGTGTACGGAGATTTTGTCATCGACACCAAGACATTCGGTTCGGCGCCATTCCTTCTCACTCTCCCCACCACAACTAGCGACGGAGCTTTCTCTTTCACTAGTTCAAACACCGCAGTGGCAACGGTGAATAGCGCAACCGGACTTGTCACAATTGTTGCGCCTGGTTCCACAGAAATCATCGCAACTCAAGCACAGACCCCGACTCATACTGCATCAACCATTCGCACAACGTTCGTGGTCGAAACTGCAGCTCCTACTTTCGGTTCGTTTATTGCACCAACCAAAACTTTTGGAGACGCTGCATTCACCATGTCGGCTCCAACATCATCAAGTAGTGGTGCATTCACTTTCAGTAGCTCAAATGCTGCTGTCGCAACAATCAACTCTTCAACGGGGGCAGTCACGATTGTTGGTGCAGGTTCGACCACCATTACTGCTAGCCAAGCAGCAGCCACTCCGTACGCCACACAGAGTGCAAATGCCACATTGACTGTTGCTAAAGCAACTCCAACACTCAGTAGTTTTGGTGGCGACCTCTCAAAGATTGTTGGTGATGCATCATTCACCCCAACAATTCCATCATCTGCAAGCACAGGTGCAATTACTTACAGCAGCTCGAACACTGCAGTCGCCACTATCAACTCGACCAGTGGTCTCATCTCTGTGTTGAGCGGTGGAAGCACCGTGATTACAGCCACACAAGCAGCTACTGGCAATTACAACTCAACAACAGTGACCACAACACTCACTGTGCTGCGCGACCCATCGATTGGTGTAATGGCAGCCATTACAAAGGCCTACGGTTCTGCAGCATTTACGTTGACCGCTCCTACCTCGAACAGTAATGGCGCTATTTCCTACACCAGCTCCAATGCTGCTGTAGCAACTATCAATTCAAGTACCCGCCTCATCACTGTTATTGGATCGGGCACTACCACTATCACCGCGTCGCAAGTTGCCACCTCTACATACACAAGTGCCAGCACCTCTACAACTCTCACAGTTGAAGCCCCGCCTGAGATTACACAGTTGTCATTGACAAATATCAGCTCCTGCGGTCTCACAAGTACTGGCGCCATGAAGTGTTGGGGTTTAAACAGCTATGGACAGCTTGGAACCTTTGCCAGCTACGAGCAGAAAACTCCAATCAATGTTTCTGGCTTCACCAGTGACATCACCAAGATTTCTCTTGGCGACAGCCGCACATGCGCTATCACAACGGCAGGTGCAGTTCAATGCATCGGTCACGGTGTTGCTGGCAGCAACACTTCAGGTATCAGTTCAGGTGCAGTAAATATCTCTTCCGGTTACATGAACAGCTGTGCACTAATGTCAACCGGCGGTGTGAAGTGTTGGGGCGACAACTGGACTGGCCAACTCGGCGACGGCACTTGGCTTAACAAATCTCCCGCCGTCGATGTAAAGGATCTCACCTCTGGCGTCACCGCAATCACATCGGGCTCGCAGTTTTCGTGTGCTTTGCTTTCAACGAAGACAGTGAAATGTTGGGGTGCAAACGATTACGGCCAACTCGGAATCGGCACCACTGGCTCTAGAAATGAACCAACACAGGTCAAAGTCAATGGTCTGCCGATTGCTGATGTTGCTTCCATCAGCGCAGGCTACGAACATGCTTGTGCCGTATTGACCAATGGTGAGGCGATGTGTTGGGGTAGAAACACGTACGGCCAACTCGGTGACGGCACCACTACAAACAAAAGCGTTCCGACACCAGTTGTTTCACTCGGAACCACCATTCGCGCAATCAGTGGTGGTTTGGAACATACGTGCGCGATCACCATTGGTGGTGCAGCAAAGTGTTGGGGGCACAACACTAAGGGGTCTTTGGGAAATGGAGAGATCACTAACAGCTCAACACCTGTCAATGTTGTTGGTTTAGGCAGCGGCGTTCTTTCCATCGAAGCCGGCAAGGCCTATACAACCTGTGCTCTAGTCACCAGCACCAGCGTGAAGTGTTGGGGTCAAAGCTACTGGGGCAACGTAGGCGATGGTTTTAAAATTGATCGCTCGTCACCTGTCGATGTTGTCGGGTTGATGTCCGGTTCGCCGTCGTAACACAACCCTTGGTGCGCTCACATTGCCAAGTACTCAATACATAACAGCAAGTGCAGACTTCACTCTTGCTGCGCCAACATCAAGCAGAATCGGAACAGCTCTGCTAGCTGCAACCATCGGCAGTAACTATCTAGCGCCCTCGGCAGGAATCGGACCTGCGACCTGCGGTTTAGGAAACCGTTGCTCTATCCACTGAGCTACGAAGGCGGGGATGGTGCGAAATGTGGTGCGAAATTCGCCGACACATCATGCATCACCATTAGCAAGCCTAGTGGCGGGAAATGGACCAAAACCTCCCTCGCGGATTCTCCATGGTTCGTGCCAGATGGCTATCCCCCCAGAAAATAGGAGCAACTAGTCTCAATCTATGAAGTTTGCAATCGCGTCACTGGCGCATGAGACAAATACATACGCAGTGGACGTCACTGGGTACACCGAGCGTCACCACTTCGACGTTAAATACGGAAGCGAACTTCTTCGGTTTGCGGGAATGCGAACTTTCCTTGGCGGAATGATCGATGAGTGCAATCGTCGCGGAATTGAGATCGTTCCAATATTCTCAGCTATCGCTCCACCCTCAGGCATAATCAAGACTGATGTCTACCTCGAATTCCGTGAGGCAATTCTCAAAG
>CAIZMV010000126.1 GCA_903934195.1 uncultured Acidimicrobiaceae bacterium
ATTCTTGTGGGTGACGACGCGGTCATTCTCGACGAAATGGTTCGAGAGAATCCGAAAGATGCGTACCTGCCTGATTTCCATCAGAAGATTCAAGCCCGCGGAGCTCTAGGAGCCATTGCTCGCTAATCCGTGCAACTGATGTTGAACTAATCGTTCCATCACGTTGACCGTACGTTCACTTGGGCGTCATCTTCCTAAGCGAGTATTTGCTTGTGAACAACAAGTCCTCCAGCACTCGATTTCTTCAGACAATTGGCGCATATAGCTGTGCAGTGTTTCTGGGTGCCTACCTCTCCTCGGCTCATTCACACATCGCCGCCAAGGCTGTCTTTGTAGCCATTCCAGTGCTCACACTTACAGTGGCCAGAATTCGCACTCGCTCAAGTCACCAAGTTCTTCAATTCGAGCGTGAATCAGTGGACGTGAAGGCCGAAGACAACTTTGAGACGTTCTCTCGTCATTTCGACTTGGTCAGCCAAGCCTCCTGATTTCTGCAGTGCCATGACCGCCTAATGTGTGGGGATGGCAAAGAACATCACACTCGGGTACACCAGCGGCTATTGGGGCAGTGGTCCCCCTGCAAATGCGTTAGAAGCAATTCAAGAAGCTGACCGTCTCGGCTTTGACAGTCTGTGGACAGCTGAGGCGTATGGCAGTGACGCACTGACTCCCCTTGCATGGTGGGGATCACAAACAAAAAACATTCGCTTGGGTACTTCCATTATGCAAATGGGCGCACGTACACCAGCCGCAACTGCAATGGCAGCTATGACATTGGATCATCTCAGCGGCGGACGTTTCATTTTGGGTCTCGGTGCTTCTGGACCGCAGGTTGTCGAAGGGTGGTACGGACAGCCGTATGAAAAGCCACTCGCTCGCACACGTGAATACGTCGACATCATTCGCAGTATCGTGCGCCGAGACAAGCCGGTGAACTACAGCGGCAAGTTTTACAACATGCCAATTGAAGGCGGGACTGGCCTTGGCAAGCCACTGAAGAGCACTGTGCATCCATTCCGAACGGACATTCCAATTTTTCTCGGCGCCGAAGGCCCGAAGAATGTTGCGCTGTCCGCAGAGATATGTGATGGCTGGTTGCCGTTGTTCTTCTCACCAAAAGAAGATGCGTATTACCGTCAATGCCTGAACGAAGGGTTCGCAAAGAGCGGTGAAGCAAACAAGGCTGATCGTTTTGAAATTGCAGCCACTGTTTCAATCATCGTGGGTGACGATGTAGAAAAATGCGCCAACATGATGCGCCCGATGCTCGCACTGTATGCAGGCGGCATGGGTGCACGCGGCACCAACTTCCACTTTGAAGTATTTGCCCGAATGGGATATGAAGATGTGGCATTGAAAGTGCAAGACCTATACCTCGCGGGCAAGAAGGATGAAGCTGCTGCGTGTATTCCGCTTTCAATGGTGGAAGATGTTGCACTTGTTGGCCCCATCGAAAAGATCCGTGATGACATGGCCAAATGGCGTGAATCGTGCATCACCACATTCCTTGTAAGTGGACCAGCGCAAGTTCTCTCGAAATACGCAGACATCATTCACGGATAGTTCAGAAAATCACTTCTGCCACACCGACATGAGAGAATAAGGGCATGTTTACGCCTCCGGAATACCTGTCGCCTTCCTCCATTGGTCTCTTTCGCGATTGTCCGCAGAAGTTCAAACTCTCCTACATCGACAAAATCAAAGAACCACCGGCATGGCACCTGTATCTCGGTTCCTTCGTTCATGAGGTACTCGAATATCTCTATAAAGAAGATGCAGAAAACCGCACGCTCGAAACGTTGAAATCAATCGCAGCTGATCGTTGG
>CAIZMV010000127.1 GCA_903934195.1 uncultured Acidimicrobiaceae bacterium
TCTGCATTGAATTCCGGAAGCAGGTATGCCGTGAAGACTGCTTCTGGCACAATTCTCGGCATGGCGACACTGAATGTCAACGGCAATGCTTCAGTGAAACTGAAAGGAACCGCAGTTGCGGCCCTCAAAACAGGTGACAGTATTCGCCTAACATTCAGAGGCCTACTTGTTGGAGCAGATGCTGCGTAAGAAGAGATATCTCACAATATTTTGTCTGTCATGGGCGGTGGTGTGTAGCACCACCGCCCATGCGGCATTTGTGCAACATGCGCCAGTATTGGGAGTCGCTCCCGCAGCGAACACCAACTCGAAGATCACACCTTTCTCAGCAGCTGTTCTAATCGGTGAGCCCAATCTCGGTGGCTCCCAGGATTATCTCCTTGTCCTAGATGCAAAAGGAACTAATCATGCCGGCAGTATTTCAACTAGTGCTGTAGTCGAGTCGACCAAGCTGACCGTCCCGCTAACCACAATGAAACCGGGCTGGTATGCAGCTCAGTGGAATGTTCAGTCAGAAGATGGGCACATGGCCGGCGGTGACGATGGATCATGGTGGGCGTTCGGAGTGCGAGCAGTTTCTCCCAGCGCCAAGACTGTCAAGATCAAATTGCGGGCTTCGGTACCTGTTGAGCCTCTACCCTCTTCTCTCACAGTTTCACTCAATGGTCGTCGCACAGGAATGCGCACGTTGACTGCTTCGATGGCGAATGCGCGAGTCACGTCCTTTCGATTCATTAGAAACAATGAGTCACCTGAATCACTTCGTGGCGCATCATTTTCATGGCCTGTGACCTACAACAAAAAGACAAAGTTATACAGCAGCGCTGGAGTAATTCCATTTGCTGGTTCGTACACCCTGACCGCTCAGATCACATCGACCAACAGTGGTGTCACGCGAACCGCATTGTGGTCAAGCGACGTTGAAATTAGCTAGTGACTAGGCCCTCCAGCAGGGGCACCAACTGAAGATGAGACATAAGTTGGTTTGAAGAGAAATACGAAGCACAGACCGCCAAGTGCAATACACACTGAAGCAACTACCAGTGGCTGGCTTGAGGTGATGCTGGTAGTGATGTAACCCACCAAGATTGAGGCTGGCACTTGAGCAAGGCTCTGCACGCTTGAGTAAATACCCATCGCTTGGCCTTGCTGACCTGGCTCAGCAGAGCGACTAATGAGGCTTGTCATGTTTGCCATGGTGAGACCATTAAATGCAGTAAAGAGCGGAATCACTAAGTACAGACCGAATGAGAACGACGTGGGAACTGCAAAGTACAGCATCATCATCGCCGCATTACCAAACAGACTGAATCGAAGTACCGAAAAATCAGACAACTTCTTTGACACGCGCGCAACCAAGACGGCTTGCGAGACAGCAATGAAGAGACCGACAATGGCGAAATAGTCCCCTGTTTTCGACGGGCCAAAATTGAAGTTGTTGCGAAGGTAAATACCAAAGAATGTGGTGAAGAAAGTAAACCCGGCACTGAACAGGAAACCGGAGAGAAGAATCGCACGAAGTCGTTCAGATTTGAAACCAACAACCACGTTAGAGATGGCCTGGAACGCATTCAATTTGCCGGCGTGGAACTTCTCTTTCAAGGTCTCTGGGAAAGTAGTCAGTACTGCAACACAGTTCAACATGGCAAGAATTGCAGCAAACCAGAACGGTGTTGTTGCCCCAAACCAACTCGGGGTATCAAAAAGACCATAGAAACTGACGTCAGGTGAACTCAGTTTTCCACCAAGGTATGGCCCAACAATGAAACCAAGACCAAATGCGGCACCAAGAGCTCCAAAGTTCTTCGCACGATTCTCATTCGTGCTGATGTCACCA
>CAIZMV010000128.1 GCA_903934195.1 uncultured Acidimicrobiaceae bacterium
AAAAGAAGCGTTCTCAGCGCTCTTCCTAGCGGTTTCACTCTGGGGGGTCCTGACCGATTAGGCTGTTCTTCCGTTAGCAATTACGTCGGCGGGAGTCTCAATGCCAAAGCACATATTCGTGACAGGTGGCGTTGCAAGTTCCCTCGGTAAGGGTCTCACTGCTTCTTCTCTTGGTCGTTTGCTAAAGATGCGCGGACTGCGCGTCACAATGCAAAAGCTAGACCCGTACATCAACGTTGACCCTGGCACGATGAATCCATTCGAACATGGTGAAGTGTTTGTAACTGACGACGGTGGCGAGACTGACCTCGACCTTGGTCACTACGAACGTTTCATCGACGAGAACCTCACTCGCAGCTCAAATGCAACGACCGGCTCCATTTATCAGGCTGTTCTGGCCGCTGAGCGTCGCGGTGATTACCTAGGAAAGACAGTTCAAGTAATTCCCCACATCACGGACGAAATTAAGCGCCGTATCCGTCGTATTGCGACTGATGATACTGATGTAGTTATTACCGAAGTTGGCGGAACCGTCGGAGACATTGAAATTCTCCCGTTCTTGGAAGCTATTCGTCAGTTCCGTAACGAGGCGGGCCGAGACAATGTTTGCTACCTACACGTCACGCTTGTGCCATTTATTGGTCCGAGCGGCGAGCAGAAGACCAAGCCAACTCAGCACAGCGTTACAGAACTTCGCTCGCGGGGTATTCAGCCCGATGTCATTGTGTGTCGTAGCGAAGAGCCTCTCAGCAGCGGATTGAAGCGAAAGATTTCACACATGTGCGATGTTGACACGAATGCTGTCATCAACGCAGCAGACGTAGGCAACATCTATGAACTTCCGCTCGTGCTTCACGACGAAGGTCTTGACACTGTTGTGTGTGACATCTTGCGACTTGATAGCGCAGTTGATTTGTCCTCATGGGAAAAACTCGTTGCGCAAGTTGAAGCTTCAGTGAAGCCAGTAAAGATTGGTCTCATTGGAAAGTACGTTGAATTACAAGATGCCTACCTATCAGTTGTTGAAAGTTTGAAACACGCTGGTTTCCATCACGGCGCCAAAGTTGAGATCGATTGGATTCAAGCTGAAGACGTTGAAGGACTGCTTGCATCAGGTCGTCTTGATGCGCTTGATGGAATGGTTATTCCTGGTGGTTTCGGCTCTCGCGGTATCGAAGGAAAAATTGCTGCTGCGGCTTATTCGCGTGAGAATCTGGTTCCTTGCTTAGGGCTATGTCTTGGTATGCAAGTAATGACAATTGAATACGCACGACATGTGCTTGGAATGACTGATGCGAACAGCACAGAGTTCGACCCTTCGACAACACACCCAGTGATCGACTTAATGGTTGATCAACGTGATGTCACCATGAAGGGCGGCACGATGCGTCTTGGTGCGTATTACGCGGTACTTCAGCCAGGTACCAAAGTTGCAGAAGCGTACGGCGAGACTGTGGTGAGTGAACGTCATCGCCATCGTTATGAGTTCAACTACAACTTCCATTCTCGTTTCGAGGAAAGTGGCTTTTTGTGCAGCGGTACTTCACCTGACAAACGACTCGTTGAATTCATCGAGATGGAGAACCATCCATATTGGGTGGGTACTCAGGCCCATCCGGAATTCAAGAGTCGCCCTGACCGTCCTCACCCGTTGTTCAGAGAGCTCATTGCTGCATCACTGGTGAATCGCGAGAAGCGGCTAGCCCGCGGCGCTACTGCCTCTGTTGCTCAATCAGCCTGAATGAGATCGTGAACGAAAGCGACCATAAAGGTTTCATAACCACCGCTCTTGATGTCGTTCATTCGTGGGCAATGTTTCGTCTGTTGCGGCGCACTATTCGCGGGCCACGCGGAGACGTATTTGAGAGAACATATGTCAGTACTCCGGGAGCTGTTGGGGTAGTTGCCATTACTCCGGATAATCACATCATTCTTGTGTCGCAGTATCGGTCGTCATTCGATGATTACGTTCTAGAGATTCCAGCGGGGATGCGCGACGTTGTTGGGGAAGACCCTTCTCGTACTGCATGGAGAGAACTTGCAGAAGAGACCGGGTACGTGCCGAGAACTGTCGATTACTTGGGTTCGTGTCTTTCGTCTCCTGGCGTAACTGATTCCGTTTTGGAGCTTTTCATCGCACGCGATGTTGTTGCCGGTGGCTCGGCGCCAGAGGGGCCAGAAGAATTGGAAATGAAGGTTCTGACAATTCCGTTTTCTGAAGCCTTGGCAATGGTGGATGAAGGAAAAATCACGGACGCGAAGAGCTCTGTGGGAATTCTGTTAGCCGCGCGGCGTTTTGATGATCTCGGTGTGTGATTCATGGCGAAGAGTTCCACAACTGAACGAGATGCAGAACTAATTGAAGAGTTTCTTCGTTGGATGGCTGTTGAAAAAGGTCGTGCGATAAACACAATTTCGAGTTATCGCCGAGATTTGTTGCGTTATGTGGAGTTCTTGGGGACTGCTTCCAAGAGTCTCTTAACTGCTCGCGAGACAGAGGTAGAAGAATACGTACGTGTATTGCAAGCCTCCAGTGACGCGAACGCGAGTACAGCGCGAAGGTTGGCTGCCATTCGGATGATGCATGGTTTCCTGTTGACTGAAGAGCGAAGAAGAGATAACCCAACATCTCGTATCGAAGGCGTGAAAGTTCCTGGTGGCGTGCCTAAGCCTTTAAGCATGGATGAGGTTTCATCGCTTCTTGAAGCGATGGTGGGAGATTCTGCGACTGAAATGCGCGACAGAGCCCTGATGGAGTTTCTCTATGCGACCGGAGCCAGAATTTCTGAGGCTTGTGATTTGAATCTCGACGATTTGGACCTGTCTGCGCGCGTTGTACGTCTATTCGGCAAAGGTTCTAAGGAGCGTGTTGTGCCGTTTGGGCGGATTGCAGAAGAAAGACTCCGTGAATACATCAGTAGTGCCGGTCGAGCCCAGTTAGTGCCTGACGTATGGTCACGAGGATCAGATAGGGAAGCTGTGTTTCTTACTAATCGTGGCAAACGTTTGAATCGACAGAAGGCGTGGCACGTTGTTCGAGATGCCGGACTGAGAGCGGGGATAAACCGAGATCTATCACCTCACGTTCTTCGCCACTCTTGCGCTACGCACATGTTGGAGCACGGTGCTGATTTACGAATCGTGCAGGAGATGTTGGGTCATGCGACTATCTCGACGACGCAGATCTACACAAAGGTCTCAAACGACAGATTGTGGGCTGTGTATCGTGATGCTCACCCGAGGGCTACGGGATGAAAGCAGTTCACTTGATTAAAAGGGCTGTTGGTTCTTTCTCGCAATCGCCACCGAGTCGTGTGGGAATTGCGAAGGCACAAGATGTATTGAACCAAGCGGAGTTCACGGTGTGGACTGAAATGCAGTATCGAGATCAGCGCCACAGCATTGCTGTCCTTGACCGATTCGATGAGCTAGTTCCAACTGCTCGTACATGTGAAAGAGCCGCGGCGCTACTGCATGATGTTGGCAAGAATATTTCGGGATTGGGTTTTGTCTGGCGTGTGACGGCCACCTTGGTTGGTCCACGCAGCCGCAGATTCGCTGAGTATCACAATCACGAGGAACTCGGGGCGGAATTACTGATGGGCATAAGTGACCCTCGCACAGTCGAGCTCGTCAGAGGATCTGCCAAGGATGAAGTGTCACTGCAGCTGCGAGCAGCTGACGATATTTAGATACGTGGCAACAGGCCTATTGCTGAGTGGGCTCTTTTCAATGTCACAGCCGCAACATTGCGCGCCCGTTCGTTGCCAATAGAAAGCAGCCGCGCGAGCTCGCCCTTGTCTTGCATGAGTTCTTGGAATCGCGAGCGAATTGGTTCAACAACTGCAATCACGGCATCTCCGGTGTCAGATTTCAGAGCGCCGTACTGTGAATACTGATTAACCAATTCATCAACGGATTTTCCAGTAGACGCCGACAAAATATCAAGCAGATTTGAAACGCCTGGTTTGTTCGCTACGTCGTACTTCACTTCTCCATCTGAATCCGTGACAGCTCGTTTGAATTTCTTTGAGATTGCAGCATTGTCATCAAGTAGATACACAAGTCCGCTGTCGCTGGTAGCTGACTTCGACATCTTTGAGGTTGGATCTTGTAAGTCCATGACGCGAGCACCGGCCTTCGGGTGAACCGCCTTTGGCAAAACAAATGTGTCGCCGAATCGATGATTGAAGCGCACTGCAATATCGCGGGTGATCTCAATGTGTTGGCGCTGGTCGTCTCCGACCGGAACTTCGTCAGCGTCGTACAACAAAATGTCAGCGGCTTGTAACGCCGGATAAGTGAAAAGTCCTGCCGACACAAACTCGGCCTCACGTCGTGCTGATTTATCTTTGAATTGAGTCATTCGACTGAGTTCGCCGTAGGAGACAGTGCACTCCATTATCCACGCCAGTTCGGTGTGCTCGTGAATATGGCTTTGCACAAAGACAGTGGCAACATCTGGGTCTAGTCCACACGCAAAAAGTACTGCTGCTAGTTCTATTGTCTGCGTACCGATGAGTCCAGGGGTATCGATGGCCGTGAGGGCATGAAGATCGACGATGCCGTGGAAGACATCTCCGTCATGCTGGCCAGAGACCCAATTAGAGAGGGCTCCTAGATAATTGCCGAGATGCACTGGTCCGGTGGGCTGGATACAAGACAGAACGCGCGGCATGCTCAGAATCTAGTTGCTTGGCCGTGATTGCGAGCGGTCAATTGCCGACCTAGGTGGTTCAGGCAAGTACGATGGGACGGTGGCAATTGACGTAGCAACCCCCGTGTACGAGGGACCTTTCGACCTTTTGCTCCACCTCATTTTGCGTGAAGAGGTGGACATTCACGAGATCAGCCTTTCAACCATTGTTGATGCGTATTTGGCGGAATTGCTAAAGATGCAAGAGCTTGACTTGGAAGTCGCTACGGAGTTTCTCCTCATCGCTGCCACGTTGATTGAGTTGAAAACCCGCCGCCTGCTGCCAGGGCGTGAAGCAGTGGACCTTGATGATGAATTGGCATTGTGGGAAGAGCGCGATTTATTGCTTGCGCGTCTTCTTGAGTGCAAAACCTTCAAAGATGTGGCAAAAATCCTCGCAACGTTTGTTGACGATGCAGACCGGGTGTACGGCCGCGCAGTTGGCCCGGACGAGCGCTTCTCAGAAGTAGCGCCTGACCTTCTTGAAGGTTTGACTATTGAAAAGCTTGAGCGCGGATTCATCAGCGCCATCACTCCTCGCAAACGAGACGAGCTAAGCCTGTATCACATCTCACCAATTCGTTTTACGGTTGCTGAAGCGGTTGAAGAATTGATGGAAGACATAGCTCGCGTAGGTAACACTTCATTTCGGGCGTTGACTACGGGGCTGGTTGAGCGCCTCGAAATTGTTGTTCGCTTTTTGGCGATTCTTGAAATGTACAAACAAGGTTTTATTGAGTTAGATCAAGTTGATCGTTTTGGTGACATTACGGTTCAGTGGACTGGCATCGGTACTGGAAACGAAAGTATGGCGGAGATCGATTCTTATGAAGGATGACGTAACCACAGAAACGGTGAGAGCTATTGAAGCAATAGTGCTCGTAGCTCATGAGCCCGTACCGACAGACCTCATCGCGCAGTTGCTTGAGATACCTGCAACAACAGTTGATGAAGTTTGTGCGCGTCTTGCTGAAACCTATGAAGAAGCTGGTCACGGGTTTCAATTAGCGAAGGTTGCAGGAGGGTGGCGCTTTCAAACTCATCCTGATCTTGCGCCTTATGTTGAACGCTTCATTCTTGACGGCCAACGCGCCCGTCTGTCAGGTGCTGCACTCGAGACACTCGCAATCATTGCTTATAAGCAGCCAATTTCGCGTTTACAGATCGCATCTATTCGTGGAGTGGATCCGGATTCCGTGTTACGAACATTGCATGGACGTGCATACGTAGCGCCTGTGTCGCGCGATAACGGTCCTGGCCAGGCGGTGTTGTGGGGTACGACTCAACTGTTTCTCGAAAAGTTGGGCATTGCATCCTTGAAAGATCTTCCAGCAATTGCTTCTTTTGTTCCCGATGCATCTCTTGTTGAGGCACTAGAGAAAACACTATTGATTGAAGCAGACTCTATTTCTGAGCCGAGCGAAGGCGCGTAATGTCTTCTTTCACCCCGCCGGGAGGCGCGGTTCCTGAGCCACCGTTGTGGGAACAGATAGCAAACGACGCGCGTCTTGCCGATGGTGAGCGATTGCAAAAAGTTCTTGCAAGGGCCGGTTTCGGTTCACGTCGTGTGTGCGAGAACCTCATTGAAGATGGCCGTGTTGATGTCAATGGTGATATTGCAGTCCTTGGGCGCCGTGTAAATGTTGATACCGACATCATTGAAGTTGATGGTGCTCCAGTTGGCGTGCTTCCTGGTCTCGTGTATTACCTGTTGAACAAGCCAGAAGGCGTCGTGACAACAATGGTTGACACGCACGGGCGAGAGACGGTGCTTGACTATGTGCCATCTGAGCCCCGCGTGTTTTCGGTCGGACGTTTGGATATCGACACCACTGGGCTGTTGATACTCACGAATGATGGTCAATTGACTCAGTTCTTGACCCACCCGAGCCACGGTGTTGAGAAGGAATACATTGCCGAAGTTGAGTGTGGAACCAATGGTGTTCCGAACGGCGCTTTGCGGCACTTGCGTGACGGCGTTGAATTGGAAGACGGCATGACAGCGCCTGCAGAAGTAGGCCAGCCAGAGCCCGGAGTTTTACGAATCGTGATTCATGAGGGCCGCAACAGGCAAGTGCGTCGAATGTGTGAAGAGGTCGGCCACCCCGTTATACGTCTCGTGCGAACTCGCATTGGTCCACTGAGAGATACGAAATTGGCGCCCGGCCAGTGGCGCGAACTCACCATAGAAGAGGTACGTCAATTATCTAGCGCAGTTGAGTTAGACGGTACGGATACGGTGTGGGAATGAGCGCAGACGCGACAACGAAGAAGAAAGCGAACGTATTTGGCCTTGGGCTGATTGGCGGTTCACTGGCACTCGCATTGGCGGATGCTGGCTATGAAGTTGGTGGACACGATTCTGATAAATCAAAGATTGATATCGCGATTGAGCGCGGAATAATTGCTTTCCCCGGCTTGTATTCAGATGCTGAAGTTACCTTTGTCGCAACGCCTGTCGGTACTGTCGCGCAAGCCGTGTCTGAGTCTTTGGAATTGACGACGGGCGTTGTTACTGATGTCGGGTCAGTGAAGACATCTATTTCGCTCCAGATTTCTGACCCACGGTTTGTGCCAGGTCACCCAATGGCTGGGTCTGAATTAGACGGTCTCGATGGTGCAGATGCTTCTATGTTCGCGGGGGCGGTATGGGTTCTGACGCCGACATCGAATTCATCCGATGCCGCTTTCGCCGTTGTTGCTGGGTTGGTTGCCAAATTTGGAGCTGAGATTGTGGCTATGGATGCCGAACAGCATGATGACCTTGTTGCAGTTGTTAGCCATGTCCCTCACCTAACGGCTGCAACCTTGATGCGTATTGCCGATAATCGTTCAGAAGAGCACATGGCGTTGTTGCGACTTGCAGCAGGTGGTTTTCGCGACATGACTCGTATTGCTTCTGGTCGTCCAGGTATTTGGCTCGACATTTGTGAACAAAACAAAACATCAATTGTTCGCGGCCTTGATGCTTTGATTCTTGGTTTGACCGACATGCGTGACGTTGTTGCAGGGTCTGATCGTGATGGGTTGTTGTCTCGACTTGAACAAGCGCGTCGAGCGAGAATGAATTTGCCGACTGGTGCTGGTGCGGTAGAAGATCTGGCAGAAGTGCGTATACCGATTCCTGATCGACCGGGAGCAGCAGCTGATGTGTTTACGTTGTCTGGCGAACTTGGAGTCAATATCTACGACTTTGAGGTAGTGCATTCAGCTGAAGGAGACCGCGGAATCATGGTCACAGTTGTTCGAGCAGAACATGCCGAAGTGTTTCGAGGCGGGTTGCTGGCCCGCGGATTCCGTCCCGCCATACAGCCCTTGTCGTGACAACAGTCGTTCTTCGCCCACCTGCTGGACCAATAGATGCGGTCGTTTCGGTGCCAGGCTCGAAGAGCATTGCTAATCGCGCTTTAGTGTGCGCGATGTTGTCAAAAGAGGCTTCTGTTATTTCTGGCATTCCATCGGGAGATGATGCTCGTGTTGTGTTGAACGTGATTCGAGAGTCTGGGCGTTCAGTCAGCGTTGTAGGTAATCGAGTGCTTATCGGCGAAACCTCTGAACTGAGATTTCCTGGAATTGTTGACTCGATTCTGGCTGGTACTTCGTCACGGTTTCTCACGGCCGTTGCTGCATTGTTTAGTTCGACCACCATCATTGATGGTGAAGCGGCGTTGCGTAGTCGTCCGATGTCGGATTTACATGATGCTTTGGAAGCGTTAGGTGCGGAAGTGTTACACCTTGGTGAAGAAGGTCACTTGCCGGTCTCGATATCACGCGGATCGTTGGCAGGTGGCGATATTCACATTGCGGGAAACGTTTCGAGCCAATTCATTTCGGCTCTGATGTTGATTGGCCCGATGTTGGACGAAGGGCTTACTGTGCACGTTACGGGTCCGCTCATTTCTCGCTCATATGTAGAAATGACCGCTGACGTGATGAGATCATTTGGTGTATCGGTGAATATCGATGAATCTACAATCTCAGTTTCTAGTGGGTCGTACAAAGGTCGTGATTACATGATTGAGCCAGATTATTCATCGGCCGCTTTTCCGCTTGTTGCTATTGCCCTTCGCGAAGGTCGCGTTGTGATTCCGGGTTTAGCAGCTGCATCGTTGCAAGGAGACTCAGAGATTGTGCCCATTCTGCGAATGATGGGTATGACGTGCGAGGTAAGCGGTGCAGATATCTCTGTCTCTCGAAATGCTGAACAGCAAGTGCTTCCCCTGGTTAAGGACATGTCGAATTGTTCTGACTTGGTTCCCGCTGTGGCGGTGGCATGTTGCATGGCATCAGGGGAGAGCGTTCTCTCTGGTATCGGTTTTATTCGAAACAAAGAAAGTGACCGACTTGGCGACCTAGCCAAAGAACTGAATCGTGCTGGAGCCAAAGTGACTGTTGAGCACGATGGGCTTCGAATTCTTGGCCCATGTTCGTGGACATCTGTCGTGTTTGATACCCATCATGATCATCGAATGGCAATGGCGCTGTCACTTTTGTCGTTGTGCGTAACAGGTGTGGAGGTTGCAGATCCTGAGGTCGTAACAAAGAGTTGGCCTAACTATTTCGCTGAAATGACCGCAATCCTCGGCAGTAATGAGATGGGCAACTAACCTGTGGCGATGAACATTCCGGTTGCCGCCTTTGATGTGGACAACACTCTGACAGTCCGGGATTGTGTTGTGCCGTTCATGAAGTCCGTTGGGGGTGTCTCTAGGCTTTCAAAGATCCTTTTGTCGGATCTCGGTAAAACAATTCAAAGTGTGGCACGCCGTGACAGAGACTCTCTAAAAATGAAGTTTGTTGAAGGCGTTTTCGCAGGCAAGGATGCTCGCGAAGTCGAATCGCTCGGAGTTCAGTTTGCTTCAAAAGTTGCAGACAAATGGTTGCGAGGCGACGTCGCTTCACGTATGCGTTGGCACCAGGAACAAGGTCATGTCGTCATTCTCGTCTCAGCATCATTGGGCGTATATCTTCATCCGTTAGGTGATCTTCTAGAAGTAGATGCTGTTTTGTGCACTGAGTTAGAAGAAAAAGATGGCCTTCTCTCTGGCAAGTTGCTCGGACAAAATTGTCGCGGAAAAGAAAAGGCCTCTCGAGTCCTGAAGTGGTGTCAGGATTCCGGGATATCTGCCGAGAACCTTGTGTATGCGTATGGAGATTCGTCAGGAGATACCGAATTGTTAGAGCTTTTTGCTGAACCTACCTGGGTGAACGATATTGATCTAGCGGTGTTAGTCGCATGATTCTGGCTTGCATAAAAGAAGCTCGTCCATCTCAATGGACGAAGAACGTACTTGTCTTTGCAGCCCCTGCAGCACTTGGGGTTCTCAACGAATGGTCTTCGCTAGGTAAGACGCTTGTGGTTTTTGCTGCTTTCTGCATGGTTGCAAGCGGTACGTACTACTGGAACGACATCATGGATGTCGAGCAAGACCGACAGCACCCAAAGAAACGCAATCGCCCTATTGCAAGCGGCGCTGTCCCTCTTGCTGTAGCTCGTGTCATTGGTTCCGTCCTACTAATAAGCGGACCAGCTCTCGGTTATGTTGTGCGTCCAGCTGCCGGAGGCATTATTGCTCTGTATGCAGGCTTGACCATTGGATACAGCACATGGTGGAAGCACATTCCGTTGCTGGATTTGTCTCTGGTAGCTAGTGGTTTTGTTTTGCGCGCCATGGTTGGTGCGGCTGCGACTCAAACGCCAATGTCTATGTGGTTCGTACTGTGTATTACGTTCGGCTCTTTTTTCATCGTTACCGGAAAACGTTTTGCTGAGTTGTTAGAACTGGGAGACCAGGCAGTTGTGACTAGGACCTCACTGAAGTCGTATTCCCTTGTGTATCTACGACAACTGCTTGTTGTGTCGTGCACGGCCACTGTTGTGACATATTGCATGTGGGCATTTGAAAACGCAGGAATTGCGCACGAATCGATCCCGTTTCATGGTCTGTCTATTGTTCCCATGGTGCTTGCACTGCTGCGCTATTTGTTGGTGTTGGAAAATGGTGGTGGCGGCGCCCCAGAAGAAGTGTTCTTTAACGACCGATGGATTCAGGCCTATGGAGCTGTGTGGGTTGTCGTGTATGGACTTGCGGTGTACTCCTCGTAAGGAAACGTACATTGACCTCTGTTCATTGAGGTCACGGTCTAGAATTGATGCATGGTTATGCAACGTCTTTCAGGGTGGGGTCGTACTGCGTGGACTGTTGCAGACCTTGTACACACCACTGATGTTGATGTAGTTCGCTCAACAATTGGAGCGGCAGGTGAGCGGGGCGTTATATCGCGCGGTCTTGGTAGGTCTTATGGGGCTGCAGCTCAGAATGCTGGCGGAATCGTTCTGGAAATGACAGCGGAAAATGACCCGATGGGTATTGATGCTGATTTCGACCCACTAACAGGTCTCTTAACTGTCGCCTCAAGCGTCAGTATCGATGCCATATTGCGAATGTGTGTGCCACAAGGTTGGTTCATTCCGGTAACGCCAGGTACCAGGTTTGTAACTGTGGGCGGAGCTATCGCATCTGACATTCACGGGAAGAATCACCATATCGACGGAAGTTTTGGTCAGCATGTTCGCTCGCTGTCTCTGATGTTGTCGAGCGGTGAAATAGTTGAACTCTCACCCGAACAGAATCCAGCGTGGTTTTGGGCGACTGTTGGTGGAATGGGTCTTACCGGAGTAGTTCTTCGGGCGACTATCGCAATGTTGAAAATTGAATCTTCACGAGTGGAAGTTGAAACTGTTCGTTTAGAGAACTTTGATGCAGTCTGTGCAGCCATGAGTGCAGACGGCGCAGATGATGACTATCGATATTCTGTGGCGTGGGTAGACCTGCTTGCAACTGGAGCGTCAATGGGTCGCGGAGTATTGACGCGCGGCGATCATGCCGCAGCCAGCAAAGTAGATAATAAAGATCCTCTTGCCTATGACCCTCGTTTGACAGTGTCCGCACCTGGTTGGGTTCCGAACGGGTTGTTAAACAAGTGGTCAATCAAAGCGTTTAATGAAGCCTGGTACCGCAAAGCGCCAGCAAAGAGCCACATCGGCTTGGAATCCATACCTGCCTTCTTCCACCCTCTCGATGGTGTGAACAGATGGAACCGTCTCTACGGGAAACAGGGCTTCATTCAATATCAATTCATTGTTCCACTTGATCGCACAGACGTGTTGCGCAGAGTAATCGAGAAGTTCTCAGGTGCAGGCGTTGCATCGTTTCTTGCGGTGTTGAAGAGGATGGGTCCTCAAAACAGTGCGCCCATGTCTTTTCCTACAGAGGGTTGGACATTGACTCTTGATATGGCAGCAGGCATTTCGGGGCTGGCCGAACTGTTGTCGGAAGTTGATTCACTTGTTTTGGATGCTGGTGGTCGTCACTACTTGGCAAAGGATTCTCACGTATCTGCATCTGCCGTACGACGTGGATACCCGCGCATCGACGAGTGGATGAGCACTCAAGAAGAAATGGATCCCATCGGATTATGGCGTAGCGATTTGTCACGCCGTTTGGGTTTAGTTGATCACAGGAGATCGTTATGAAAAATGGTGTGGGCGTAGCTCAAAATATCGTGTTGTTTGGTGGCACTAGCGAGATAGGGCTCGCCATTTTGAACAAGCTTGTGAAGCCTGGTGTTTCTCATGTGGTACTCGTTAGTCGTGATATCGATGCCGCTGAGGTTCAGATTGCCGCAATCGCAGAACGGTACCCTGACCTTGAAATTCACCATGTGCGTTTCAACGCCGATGACTCGGCGTCAATGGTGCATGTGGTGGCCGAAGTTGTGCAACAAGTAGGGGACATTGATGTTGCCGTTATTGCTCAGGGTGTTTTGCAAGAAGGTATTGACTACTACGCAAATCCCGCTGCGTTGTTGCCTGTTGCAGACGTTAACTTCACCGGCACCATGGTATTGATGTATGCACTGGCAGCTCAGATGCGCTCGCAGGGCTACGGCAAGATGGTTTTACTGTCGTCAGTGGCAGGCGAAAGAGTTCGTAAAGGTAATCCGGCGTATGGGGCTACAAAAGCCGGTATCGATGGTTTCGCGTTAGCTCTTGATCATGAACTCGTCGGTTCTGGAGTGTCCGTGTTAGTGGTTCGTCCCGGATTTGTGACTACCAAGATGACTAAAGGCATGGACAAAGCCCCGTTTTCCACAGATGCAGATTCAGTAGCAGCCGCAGTTGAAAAAGCAATCTCAACGACGAAGACAGTCATCTGGGTTCCCGGATTACTGCAATACATGTTTTTGATTTTGAAGAATCTTCCAACTGCAGTGTGGCGACGACTTCCTCTATAACTGTTTAGGGGATTGCGCCTCGTACGCCGTAAATACCCATCACTGTCACCAGTCCGCCAATCATGACGACAACTACCAATGGCCACCATTTGTCTTCGTCGTCACGCAATGCTCGTGCTACTGGGAAAAACAGCGGGAACGCTGTGAAAAGAAAGCGCGGTCGTGCCGTCACGGTTGCAGGAATCAACATGAGTCCAAGGATGACAGCTGTATACGACCAATAGATGAGGTTCATCTTGTATTTGCGTGCCATGTACAGGCCGATCAACATGGCGCCCACACTCGCTGCAGTGAGTACCGAGGT
>CAIZMV010000129.1 GCA_903934195.1 uncultured Acidimicrobiaceae bacterium
GGACCACTCGATGGGTTTACTGCACGGATGAGAGTCTGTCTTTATGGTGGCCTCATAATGGCTCTGCCGATAATTCTGTGGCAGATTTGGCGATTCATTGTTCCGGCCTTGTCTAGGCGGGAGAAGAATTATGCAGTTCCTTTTATTGCTTCTTCAGTCGTACTTTTTTCCCTTGGTTGTTATTTGGCCTACTGGACTCTTGACAAAGCCTTGGAGTTTCTTATCTCATGGTCCGGAAGCGACGTAACACAGGCGTACCAAATTACGAAGTACATCAATCTCGTTGTCATGATGATGTTGGCGTTTGGTGTTGGTTTCCTTAGCCCCGTTCTGCTGGTATTTCTACAATTGGTTTCAGTAGTCACTCCGAAGACTCTGATCAAACAATGGCGCTACGCCATCATGGGTATCTTCGTGGCATCGGCAGCGATCACACCATCAGGCGACCCCATCAGCATGCTTGCGCTGGCCATTCCTCTTACATTCTTGTATCTGATTGCAGTTCTCATTGGTTGGCTGCTGACGCGTCGAAGGACTGTCTAAAGGTGTCAGAGGTTCGCGCTACCTTTCTTCAGGCTTTAGATTACGAACCGGACGTTTTCCAAGTTAAGGCGATGAATTCAATTGATGCAGATGCATCAGTGTTGGTGGCTGCCCCCACAGGTTCTGGCAAGACCTTGATTGCTGAATATGCCATTGCACGCGCACGCTCACTTGGTCTTCGGGCGTTTTACACCACGCCAATAAAGGCTCTTTCAAACCAGAAGTATCGAGACCTACAGACCTTGTACGGCGCCCATAAGGTTGGACTTGTCACTGGCGACAATGCCGTGAACGCCGAAGCCCCTGTAGTCGTCATGACAACAGAAGTTCTGCGCAACATGATTTACTCACAGTCAAACCGTCTAGACGATTTAGGTGTTGTGATTCTTGATGAAGTGCATTACCTGCAGGACGCTTACCGGGGTCCGGTATGGGAAGAAGTAATCATTCAGCTTGATCCTGAAGTGCAACTGGTGTGCTTGTCAGCAACGGTGTCGAACGCTGACGAAGTTGGTGATTGGCTGTCAACAGTGCGCGGAAGAACCGATGTAGTTGTAGAAACAACTCGTCCCATTGAACTTGTCAACCACTTTGCACTGTTCGACAACGCTTCTAAACAATGTGAGATGTTTGAAACTGTGGTTGCGGGAGAACCAAACCGACACGTTCAGCGACTGTTGTCTAATGCCACACAAATTCGGGGCCGCTCTGGTCAAAGCGGAGGTAAAAAGCCGAGAAGATTCTCGCCACCGACCCGTCCAGAAATAGTTGAACTGCTCGAAGATAAATCCATGTTGCCAGCAATTGTGTTCATCTTCAGTAGGGCCCAATGTGAAGACGCGGTTCATTCCTGCATGAACGCCGGAATGGTGCTGACATCCCTAGAAGAAGAAATTCAAATTCGTGAGATAGTGGAGAGACATTGCGAGAATCTCACTGCAGACGATAAGGATGCGTTGGAATACCACCATTTCATTGACGATGTTGCTAGTGGAATCTCTTGCCACCACGCCGGCATGATTCCCATGTTTAAAGAAGCCGTAGAAGAATGCTTTGTACAGGGTCTAGTAAAAGTCGTGTTTGCAACAGAGACTCTCGCAGTAGGTATCAATATGCCAGCCCGAGCAGTGGTTATTGAGAAGTTAACCAAGTACACAGGTGAGCATCATCAATTGCTGAAAGCGTCTGAATTCACTCAGTTGACCGGGCGTGCAGGTCGTAGAGGACTAGACGACATCGGTCATGCAATTTCTCTCTGGAATCCGTTTGTCGATTTTGACCAAGTTGTTGGCCTTGCACTCAGCAGAAGCTTTCGCCTCTCATCTGCTTTCCGACCAACATTTAACATGGCTGTCAATATGGTTCGCAATCGTTCTCTCGATGGCGCCCATCACATCTTGAATCTTTCGTTTGCTCAGTTCCAAGCAGACAAAGATGTCGTAACGTCCGAAGCTTCGCTTGATGGTCGTAAACGTGAGCTTGCACTACTTGAAAAGGCTTTGGCTGAGAGAGACTTCGGTCAAGAGAACATCACGGCATCCGATCAGATGGCATCGTCGGTCGAGGCAGAGATTGCACTTCGCTCTCTACGCCCAGGCGACATTGTGATGTTTGATGCATCGAACATCAGAGGCAGAGGGCTAATCATTAGTACGGCTGCCCGTAGATCTGGCATTCGCCTGACAGTCGTGACGCCAAGTCGAAAGATTCTCGACGTAATGGCGAAAGATTTGCGTTCATTGCCATTGAAAGCTGGCCACGCAGACCTGCCGGTTCCGTTTGAACCAGCACGCACTGAGTTCATACGTGAATCGGCTGCACGTCTTGTGAAGGCGAAGATCGACGAAACCATGGGGAGAGCAATGCAGGAGAAAAATGGCCCGCGCGTTGTCGATTCTCCTTTGTCACACAAAAGCATCCGCAAGCTACGCAATGAAATAGAGCAAATGGAAAGTCGTGCCGGCACTCGTGCTGGTTCTGTCGGTTCTAGGTTTATGGATGTTGTATACATGCTTGAGGAAATGAACTACATCTCCGATTGGACGCTGACTGAGAAGGGCGAGATGCTCGCAGGCATATTTCACGAGTCGGATTTGCTAATCGTTGAGGTTATGAACAAAGGCTTGTTCGACAATTTGTCTGTCAATGACTTAGTGGCAGTCCTGTCCACACTTGTGTATGAACCACGCGGAGGAGATTCTGGCGGTGCGCCGCGTTGGCCGAATGAACAAGTTCGTCAACGTTTCAAACGAATCGAGCGCGTAAGCGAACAGGTGCAAGACATTCAACGCCAGCGTGGCTTGCATCAACATCGCGCCCCCAACGGGGGATTGGCGTACGAGACTGCAGCATGGGCTAATGGTAAGCCGTTATCGAAGATTCTCGACCCTGATCTCACCCCGGGAGACTTTGTGCGGTCCATGCGACAACTCATTGATCTCTTGCGACAGATAGTCACCACCACTTCGAACCCTGAATTGCGCGACACCGCGGAATCGGCCACGCGCGCACTTGATCGCGGGGTAGTGGCAGCGGCGTCGGGAACATCATCACGATGATCACGCGAGGAGAACAATGGGGCGTTCCAACAAAACGAACGCTTGATGACGTTGTCATTACTGGTGATTACGAACTCGCAACGAGTTCCAACAACAATCGACTCATCGTGAGAATGGGAGATATCGCTCACAGCCTCGGTGACCCTGTTAGTCCAGAAGTCGGAGCATCGTGCATCGAAGTGCCCATAGATGCGCTTCGGGTATGTATTTCTATGCGCGATGGTTCGAGTGTGTCCTTGCTCGCTTCTTCGCATGTGATGATTGGCCGTTGGTTGCACGGTCGTCTTGTATGTATCAACAATGCTGGCTTTATTGGAAACAAGAATGTCTCGCCGCGAGCTCATCCGAACGATGGCTTTTTCGATGTCATGACCTTGCAACCGGATATGGGTCTTCAACAGCGTGTTCGTGCCCGCCATAAGTCGACTCTTGGCACTCACACGCCTCATCCACTTCTGGAAACGTCGCGTGCCAGATCAGTTGAGTATTCGTCAACTTCTCGCTCTGAAGTTCTCCGCATAGATGGTCGTCGGATTGCCTCTTGGAGCGCGGTACAAGTAGAAATTGTCCCTGATTACTGGAGACTGCTCGTCTAGCCCTCTACGGTAGGGACATGAAATCTTGGATACTGAACGAATCACCTGGCACCTATGTGTGGGGAGACATCGCTACTCCTGAACCACAAGAGAACGAGGTACGAATTCGTGTAGTCGCAAGTGCATTAAATCATATGGATTTGTGGGTGACCCGCGGAATGCCGAAGCCCCCGCTTCCACACATTCCTGGTTGCGATGTTGCCGGCGTAGTCGATGCCATCGGAAGCAAGGTCACCTCAGTTTCCGTAGGTGATGAAGTAGTTGTGAACCCAGGAGTGTCTCCTGTTGAAGACATCGTGCGACTCGGAAACAACTCACCGATGGGCCCCGGTTTTATGATTTGGGGCGAACACTGTCATGGTGGTCATGCGACATATGCGATCGCACCAGACAGAAACGTACGCCCGCGTCCTTCCAATAGAACATGGTTTGAAAGCGCCGCATTCCCTTTGGCATATCTCACTGCATTGCGAATGCTGAATAGAGCTCGACTTGCTCCTGGTGAAACTGTGCTGATTGTCGGTATCGGGTCAGGCGTATCAACAGCGGCGTTAGCCCTCGCGAACTTCATGGGGGCACAAGCGATTGTGACCAGCAGAGACGAAGCAAAACGAGCACAAGCGTTACATATGGGAGCGATTTCGGCGATTGATTCAGCTGATGCCAAATGGCCTGTCCAAGCTGATGTTGTCATCGAGAGTGTTGGCCCAGCTACGTGGGATAAGTCTGTGCGGTCTCTTGCTCCGGGCGGACGCATGGTTGTATGTGGCGGAACATCTGGTTCCGCAGCTGAGATCAATATCCCGCGTTTGTTTTTCAAGCAATACGAAATTATTGGTTCTTCAATGGGCAGTTATGAAGAATTTGATCAATTGTTATCCATTGTCAACAACGGACTACCAATTGCTGTTGACAATGTCTACCCACTTCATGAGTACGAAACCGCGTTGTCTCGTCTTGAGCGTGGGGAACAGCTCGGAAAGATTGTTCTAGATCACGGAACAACAGCGTGAAGCTTTCAGAAGTTGACGAACTTAAGACACGAGCGTGCAATCTGATTGATTCGAATGCTCACACACTCGTAAGTGTCAGCCACGAAATTCACGATCATCCGGAACAGAACTATGAAGAGGTTTTCGCTTCAGAGTTATTGACACGTACTGCAAACGGCCTAGACGTTCCGGTCGAGTTGGGGGCTTTCGATTGTGCCACTGGTTTCTCGGGTGATGTAGGAACAGGACCAACTGTTTGCATCATGAGTGAGTACGACGCATTGCCAGACATTGGTCATGGTTGTGGACACAACATCATCGCTGCTGCCGGCCTCGGAGCAGCAATTGCTCTCGCTTCAATCGCCAAGGATTCTGGTGGTCGAGTTCGCTACATGGGAACACCGGCCGAAGAAGGGGGAGGCGGGAAGATTTTGATGGCTCGTAATGGCGCCCTTGAGGGGGTCGACCTCGCCATGATGGTTCACCCAGCAGATGCCGATTTAGCAACTATCGACGCCATTGCACTTCAACAATTGCTAGTTGAGTATGCGGGTCAAGAGTCTCATGCGGCAGCAGCACCACATCTTGGTCGAAATGCACTAGATGCTGCAGTTCTCGGGTACATGGCAGTAGCCACATTGCGTCAGCACATTATGCCCACTGAACGTGTTCACGGAATCTTCCTGAAATCAGGAGAGAAACCAAACATTGTTCCTAGTGAGGCGTCGACTGAGTGGTACGTCAGGTCTGACAATGTGACTTCCTTGTCTGCTCTCAAGCCACGCGTACTTGCGGCACTTGAATCGGGAGCCCACGCATGTGGTTGTTCAGTAACTCACGAATGGATTGGCGCCGCATATGCAGACATGGTGACCAACAACACCATGGGGGCAATGTATGCACACAACGCACTGCGTCTGGGACGAACCGTTACAGATCCTCGGATCGGCGGTCACAGAGTTGTCGGAAGTACGGACATGGGAAATGTCAGCCATTTGGTCCCTTCGATTCACCCCATGATTGCTTCTGCACCGTCAGGTACTTCGATACACACGAAGCAATTTGCACAGTTCGCGCGGTCTCCAATGGCTGACAAGGCTGTACTGGACGGAGCGAAGGCCATGGCGATGACAGCCATAGATTTTTGGACATCTTCCGAGCGGCGCAGTGCTGTTGCAGCCGAGTTCGACACTGCCAACCCAGACAAAAACGTGCTCTAGCGGTATCCCTCGTGGGGCCCTACGTGACTCCTAGGCTCAATTGCCGTGAGTGTTTATGTTCCCGAGGAATTTACAGATGCGGAATCAGACATTCTGCGTCGTTATTTTACAAATCTTGACCTTCCAGTTTTTGCGTTGGTCAATTTGCCTGAAGTTGTAAAGGGCGCTTTGTTTGCGCGATACAGTCGCAGCCCACGAAGCCTTCGTCGCTTGTTTCTCGATGAGTTCGTGAACGACTTAGAAATTGCCGGTGATCAAGCAGTCGATGCAACCGTCGGGGTGGACAGAGCAGAAACTCTGTATGAAAAAGTTTTCGTTGAGTATGGCGATGATTCCGTTGCCCAACTTGGTGGCGTTCACCTTGCTTGTGAGCAGGCGTCAAACATCTTGACCAAGATTCTCGAGTGGGGTCGCTTGATGAGCTACCTCGAACAGAGCACTCGCTACATCGCCTATGACGACAGACTCGGGGGGCGTTATCGCTACTACCGTGACCCGGACATTCTTGAAGGTCGCTTCGGCACCCGTTATGTGGGCGACATGGACCGCATGTTTGACTCGTATAGCCAATTGGCCGAGCTGGTAACAGATCACGTTCGTGCGACGGTTGTAAAGGGTCCGAAAGATAGCGATTTCGTGTACCGCCAGGCAACTCGCGCAAAGGCACTTGATGCAGTCCGCGGACTACTGCCAGCATCGTCGTTATCAAATGTTGGAATCTACGGAAGCGGGCAAGGGTACGAACAGCTTCTGTTGCGCATGCGCGCGCATCCTCTCCCAGAGGCTCGTTATTACGCAGACATGATGCTCGTAGAACTTCGCAAAGTAATTCCTTCGTTTTTGCGGCGCGTTGATGTTCCAGAACGTGGCGTGAAGTGGTCTGACTACCTCTCAACAAACACTGCAGCAATGACAGACATTGTTGACTCAATCATGGGTGACGTTATTGCAACAGACGTAGACGAAGTGACACTGATTGACTTTGATCCGGATGGTGAAAACAAATTGGTAGCAGCAGCGTGCTATCAGTATTCACATTTGCCCGAATCTCAGATTCGTATGCGCGTTGAAGCAATGAGCGTCGAAGATAAGACCGATATCTTGAACGCATACATCGGGAACCGAGATAATCGTCGGCATCGTCCCGGCAGAGCCTTCGAAAGCATTGATTACCGTTTCGATGTCTTGTCTGACTATGGCGCTTTTCGCGACATGCAGCGTCATCGACTATTGACGATCGAATGGCAACCTTTGACGCCGTACCACGGCTACACGCGCCCAGAACTTGTGGATGCAGCCGGGGGAGCTGAGATGTTTGATGAAGTCATGGCTCGCTCATCGTCCCTCTATGACGCACTTGCGGCCGATCACCCGTATCAGGCCAGCTACGCAGTCTCAATGGCCTACAGAATCCGCTACGTAATGCAGTTCAACGCCCGTGAGGCGATGCACATGCTCGAATTGCGTTCTGGCCCACAAGGCCATCCTTCGTACCGCAGGGTGGCTCTGGAGATGCATAAACAGATCTCTGAGAAGGCTGGCCACCAC
>CAIZMV010000130.1 GCA_903934195.1 uncultured Acidimicrobiaceae bacterium
AAAACCTTGCTGCAGTACGGTCGCGACGTCCACGAGAAGGTCCGAGACCAAAAGATCCCTGAGCCACATCGTGTGATGTGACCCTCATCCGCCCGTGAATCGCCGCCACCGACCACCCCTTGAACCTACGGGCATTGCCCTGTGGATTGGAAGTGGACAGAGGTGTGAATTTCCGATTCTTTCTGGGGAAAGTCGCTATTTTTCAGGGGATGACGCTGTGAGGTTTCTGTGCACAACATGGTGCTCCCTGTGGACAAAGTTGGTTATGCGGGCACCAATTCGACCGTCACAGGAATACCACTGAGGATTGCGTTGCCAGACAACGGATCCAACAACTGATCATCGGTGAGAATATTCGAGTTCACGCCAGCTTTTTCTGACGCAACGGCCATTTGTGTTCCCGGAACACCATGACCCCAACCGTGCGGAACACTGACAACGCCCGGACGCACTGAGTCTGTGACTTCGGCGGGCACAACAATTTCACCAACACGACTTGCAATTCGCAGAGGCGAACCTGTGATGACGCCAAGACGTGCAGCGTCGTCTGGGTGAATCTGTGCTGTGCATGCAAGCGCACCTTTAGTAAGAACTTTGATGTTGTGCATCCATGAATTGTTTGACTTCAATTCACGACGACCAACCAACAACATTTGATCAATGTTTACTGATGCAATTGATGCTTCAAGGCGTTGCAAATCATCAATGAACACTTGCGGCGATAACTCAATCAGACCGCTAGGTGTTCGCAACATGTCAGGTAGTCGTGGCTCGAGCGCACCCAAGTCAACGCCATGCGGATTATCAATCAACATGTCAAGCGACAAACCATTTGGAACTGCGCCAAACGCAGCACCGTACGGGCCAGTTTGAATAACCAGGTCAAGACTGCGTGCAGTTCCACGTCGACCCTTCGCGTTCAGCGCATTCAATATCTCTTCTGCATCGCGACCAAAAATTGGCGATGATGAATTAGCAACTGCGCCAAGCACCGCAGCATTTATTGACTGATCATCTAATGCTTCAGGATCACAATCGGCACCAAGTCCCTGGAATATTCCAGCCATCTTCAGCAATATGTCTGCTTCATCGGGAGTAGCAGGATCACGCTTCAACACGGGCTCGCTGTAGTTAGCCACGTTGCGCACTGCATACAAGTACAAACCAACGTCGTAGTGGTCTTTCTCTAACGATGAAGGCGCAGGAAGAATGACATCCGCATGACGTGTTGTTTCATTGACATAGATGTCAATTGACACCATGAATTCCAGTTCAGCTAACGCTGCATCAAGTTGCTTTGAATGCGGTGTTGACAAAACAGGATTTCCTGCAACCGTGACCATGCCCCGAATCTGATTCTCACCAGGAGTAATGATTTCCTCTGCCAATGCAGCAACGGGATACTCACCCAACACTTCTGCTCTTTTGCTGACACGACTGTGACCGCGACCCATTGCAAAACCTTTGCCTTTGCCGCCTTGTCCACGCGTTGTAGCACCGCCTGTTGCGGGCGTTGTGAACATTGAGCCACCGCGCTTGTCAATGTTTCCCGTGATCACGTTGATTGCTTCAATCAGCCATGCACATGTGGTTCCGAACTCAACCGTGTTCACACCAATACGTCCGTACACAGCTGCAGTCTTTGCGCCCGCAAGTTCTCGTGCGAGTCGTACTGTGGTCTCTGCAGGAACGCCAGTTGCCAATGCAACTGCTTCAGGAGTGAACGGAGCAATCGCCGCAGCAAACTCTTCAAGTCCGTTCAGAATGGTCATGATGCGCGGTTCAATCTTCACCAGGTTCTCTGCAAACATCACGTTGGCCATTGCTGCCAAGAACAAACCATCAGTGCCTGGACGAATTGATACCCATTCGTCAGATGCCTCCACCGTGCGTGTGCGACGCGGATCAACCACAACGATTTTTCCACCGCGTTCACGAATGCGTTCCATGCGGCCAGGGAAATCTGGTGCTGTGCACAAACTGCCATTTGAAGCATGTGGGTTTGCGCCCAACATCATCAGATAATCAGTGTGGTCAAGGTCTGGCACAGAAATGCTTTGCGCAGTACCAAACATGTACCCGCCAGTCACATGCTTTGGCACTTGGTCAACAGTGGATGCACTAAAAACATTGCGTGTTCCCATTGAACGAAGCATTGTGGCGCTAAACAATTGCGGCCCCAAGTTGTGCGCGTTCGGATTCCCCAGATACGCAGCTAATGCCCCACGTCCGTGTCGTTCAATCACGCCTGAAAAACCGTCAGCAACGACTTTCCATGCTTCGTCCCACGACACTTCGACATGTTTCCCATCGCGCTTCACCATTGGCATCCGCAACCGATCCGGATCTTCGTGCAACTGCTTCAGAGTGCTGCCCTTCGGACAAATGAAACCGTGACTGAACACGTCTTTCTGGTCGCCACGAATTCGCACGATCTGTTCTTGCGGGTTCACTGAAATCTCAAGGCCGCATGTGGCCTCACAGAGCGGGCAGGTGCGAAATACTGTGCGATTAGCGGTATCGGTCATTCCATAGATTGCCACGCCAGACACGCCGAACTCGCAGTGTTCGTACACTGTGGGCATGACAAGCCCGTTTCACAGTGTGGAGATTTGCATGATCTCTACTCCAGACGGCGTCATTGACGTCAATGGGCGTTCTCGACCATTGGGTGGGCCTGCAGACCAAGCGCGCCTCATTGCGTTACGTGGAGCAGCGTCAGTGGTTCTGGTTGGCGCCGGAACCGCACGAACCGAGAATTACGGACCACCAAGCAAACCTGGCCTGCGCATTGCCGTAGTTACAAAAACCTGCGCGCTTGATTTCTTGTCTCCCCTCTTTTCTTCAGGGGCCGGATTAGTAGCAACCACTGTGAACGCCCCAGCTCTCAGCGTCGACTCCGTGCGCGCTGGCGAAACCGATGTCGACATGGCGGGAATCATTGCGCAATTG
>CAIZMV010000131.1 GCA_903934195.1 uncultured Acidimicrobiaceae bacterium
AATGACATCAGCAGCCGCTAAGAAGTACAAGAACGCAAAGGTCACCATTACAGCAGCAACGCTTGGTGGAGAATCAAAGAGCCTCTACTCAGCAAAGTCAGCAGCAAAGCTGTCAAAGACAGCAGCGTATGTTGCAAACACCGTGTACACAGTTAAGGCTGGAAAGACTCTTGTCGGAACACTGACAACTGAAACTGTAAAAGATGGCGAGACCATCACGTTCCCCGATACAGCAATTCGCGTTGTACATCGCAGTGACGGATCAGGTACCACGAACAACTTCATCAACTATTTGAACAAGTCGCATCCTGCAATCTGGACAAAAGTAACTAGTGACACTTTCTCAACTGGATTCCCTGGAGCTTCAGTTCCTACAGACGGTTCATTCCAGTCTGCAAAGGGCAACGAAGGACTTGCAAGCTACGTACGTGACAACAATGGTTCAATCACATACGCAGAATTGTCATACCTCGAAGAGCGTGGCGTAAAAGCTGCTGCAGTAAGCAACCCAGCTGGCAAGTATGTTTTGCCATCACCAACCACATCAGCTGTATGGCTTGATGCGGCTGAAGTTGCTGCAGATGGTCTTGTTACACAGAACTTTGCAGCAAAAGCTGCAGATGCGTACCCAATCAATGCGGTTTCGTACGGTTTGTCAACAACAGCAAAGTCAGCAACGAATGCTTCTGTTAAGTCGTTCTTCGCTTACTTCTTGGATGTTTGTGCACCAAAGAATGCAGCCGGAGCTGGGTACACCCCACTTACCGGTTCAATCCTTGCTAAGGCAGATGCTCAAGTAGCAAAGATCAACGTCGGCTGATTTAGTTCAACCCCGAACAACCATTAAGGGTCCGGTGCGAAAGCACCGGGCCCTTTTGGCATTCTGAGGCAGAATAGAGACATGGCAACTATTCGTATCGTGAACCCAGCAACCGGAGAACTTGAAGGCGAGGTGCCGAACCACACGGTGGCCCAATGCCTAGAGGCTGCTCAGAAGGCCAGTGAAACCTTCGTTATGTGGCGCACCACATTGCCTCGTCAACGTGCTGAGATTCTGCGTCGTGCCTTTGAGATCATGATTGCCGAGCAAGAGCAACTAGCCACGCTGATCGTGCGCGAGAACGGCAAGGTGCTGTCTGATGCCCGTGCCGAAGTGGCCTATGCGGCTGAATTCTTTCGGTGGTTCAGTGAAGAAGCTGTGCGCATTGATGGAGACCTGCGTCAGGCACCTAACGGCACCAATTGGCTGGCTGTTACTCGTGAACCAGTAGGTGTCGCGTTATGCATCACGCCGTGGAATTTCCCCGCTGCCATGGCAACGCGCAAAATTGGCCCAGCATTGGCGGCTGGCTGCACGGTGTTGTTGAAAGCGGCACATGAAACACCAATGACGGCTTATGCAATTGCTGACATTTTGCAGCGCGCAGGGTTGCCGGATGGTGTTGTTCAAGTGATTACTCCAGACCCACCAGGGGATGCCGTGCAGGCGTTGCTGTCGTCTGGTCTTGTGCGCAAGTTGTCGTTTACAGGTAGCACGCGGGTGGGCTCTGTGTTACTTGCTCAGGCAGCAGAAAAGATTGTGAACTGTTCAATGGAGCTTGGTGGCAACGCACCGTTCATTGTGTGTGACGATGCTGATATCGATGCGGCCGTTGATGGCGCGATGATTGCAAAAATGCGAAACGGGGGAGCAGCTTGCACGGCGGCTAATCGTTTCTATGTTCAGTCATCAGTGCTCGATGAGTTCACTTCGAAATTCACTGCGCGTATGTCGGCGTTGGTACTTGGTAACGGACTGGATGCAACAACAACTCTTGGCCCACTCGTTAGTTCAGCCCAGCAAAAGCGGGTTGCCGAATTAGTTGAGCGTGCAATTGCCGATGGTGCAACGGCTGTTTGCGGTGGCACAGCTACTGCAGCACCGATGCATGGGTATGCCGCAACCGTTTTGACCGGTGTGAAGCAAGATCATTACATCGTGCAGCAAGAAGTATTTGGCCCCGTTGCGCCAATCATCGAAGTATTTAACATTGAAGATGCGATTCCTTTGTACAACGCTGTTGATCACGGGCTGGTGTCATACATCTACACACGTAACCATGGTCGTGGCATGCGAATCGCTAACGCTCTCGAAACCGGAATGGTTGGACTGAATCGTGGTTTGGTATCAGACCCTGCAGCTCCGTTCGGTGGTGTGAAGCAGTCTGGCCTAGGCAGAGAAGGTGGCCACGATGGTCTTCTTGCATTTATGGAAACGAAATACGTCTCCACCGAATGGTGAAACTTGTCTGGGTCTCTAGCCACAGTGCAATTGGCATAGTAATGTCGCATAGGTGAGCGACCAGAAAACAGATACTCAGAACGCATGGCTGTCTCCTGAGGACATCGCACAGGTTCGTAATCAGGTTCCCATCATCTATGTCGATGCGGTGCCAGTACGGGTAAACCCTGATGGTGAGGTCACCCATATCGGCATGCTTTTGCGCCAAGCAGCAGACGGCAGCATCAGCAGAATGGTCGTGTCAGGCCGCGTCATGCTGAATGAGCGCATCCGTGATGCCCTGATGCGCCACCTTGAAAAAGACCTTGGTCCATTGGCGTTGCCGCGCGTTCCGCCAGAGCCAGCACCATTCACCGTCATTGAGTACTTCCAAGACCCTTCTGTCTCCGGCTTTTATGATCCACGACATCACGCGGTCAGCTTGGCGTA
>CAIZMV010000132.1 GCA_903934195.1 uncultured Acidimicrobiaceae bacterium
AACAGTGACACCGACGCTTGCGTCTGCCGGTACAGCAGACAACGTGGTGCCAGCACTCACCACATGTGCAGTTGACGTGCGTGTAGCGGTACCAAGTGAGAAGCCGCGAGTAGAAGCAGCGTTTGCTGCATTGCGTCTGCAACACCCAGAGGCGCGCCTTGTTTTGTCAGGCCAAATTGGTCGACCACCGATGCATGAATCAGCAGCAGCAGGACTATTTCCTATTGCGACTGCCGTGGCAGCTCGCATTGGTATCAGCGCCCTTGACGGTGTAGTTGTTGGGGGTGGCTCAGACGGCAACTTCACAGCTGCAGTTGGCGTTGAAACTCTTGATGGTTTAGGCGCAGTTGGCGGTGGCGCCCACGGCGACACAGAACATGTTGTAGTGGCAACGATGCCGCAACGTGCAGCGCTGTTAGCTGGCTTGTGTCAGGAATTGTCTTCGATGGCCAAGAGGCCACCGCTTGGCAACGTGCCTGCACCGCGATAAACCTGTAACTTTGCACGGCTGTCGTCGATATCAAGATTGCGCATGGTGAGTTGACCAATGCGGTCAAGCGGACCAAACGCTGAATCTTCAACACGTTCCATACTGAGACGGTCAGGTGCGTATGTGAGGTTCGGGCTCGTCGTATCAAGAATGCTGTAATCGTCTCCGCGGCGCAAGCGCACAGTGACTTCACCAGTGATTGCAGTGCCCACCCAACGCATCAGTGGTTCACGCAACATCAGTGATTGCGGATCAAACCAACGACCTTCGTACAACAAACGACCAAGACGGCGGCCCATGGTGCGGTAGTTCTCAAGTGTCGCCTCGTTATGAATGCCGGTTGCAAGGCGTTCGTATGCAATGTGCAGCAACGCAAGTCCAGGTGATTCATAAATTCCGCGGCTCTTTGCTTCAATAATGCGGTTCTCAATTTGGTCGCTCATGCCAAGACCATGTCGGCCACCAATGGCATTTGCTTCTAAAACAAGATCAACCTGTGATTTGAATTCTTTGCCGTTGATGGCAACGGGAAAGCCTTCATGGAAACGAATGGAAACAACTTCAGACGCGATGGCAATGTTCTCGTCCCAATGGGCAACACCCATGATTGGCTCGACAAGCTCCATGCCGTTATTCAGTTCTTCCAAAAGTTTCGCTTCGTGAGTTGCACCCCAAATATTTGAGTCTGTGGAGTACGCCTTTTCTTTCGACGCTTTGTATGGCAGTTTGCGAGCGGTAAGAAACTCGCTCATCTCGGTACGTCCACCCATCTCGTCAACAAAGGTGGGGTCAAGCCACGGCTTGTAGATGCGAAGAGCGGGGTTCACCATGAGGCCATAGCGATAGAAACGCTCAATGTCGTTGCCCTTATATGTACTGCCGTCACCCCAGATATCAACTGAGTCCTGACGCATCGCGCGCACGAGCAATGTTCCGGTTACGGCACGACCTAATGGGGTGGTGTTGAAATATGTTTTGCCAGCAGTAGTGATGTGGAATGCACCACACTGCAATGCAATGAGTCCTTCATGAACTAGTTCTTCGCGGCAGTCGACAAGGCGCGCAATTTCTGCGCCGTACTCTTTGGCTCGGCCAGGAATACCGGAGAGATCAGTTTCGTCTGGTTGTCCAAGGTCTGCTGTGTAGGCACAAGGAATAGCGCCCTTTTCGCGCATCCATGCAACGGCTGCTGATGTATCTAGGCCACCAGAAAATGCAATGCCGACGCGTTCGCCTGCGGGGAGGGTGGTAAGTACCTTTGACATTCCCTTAACGGTACTGGCGCATGACCACGACTACAGCGATGGATTCCATCAGGGCTGCGATGCCAATGACGACAACAGCTAGAGAGATTGCTGGGTTCGACGCCAGTTCAGCAATTCCGGTTGCAATTAGTGCAAGTGAGCACACCCAACTAGTGGTTGTCATATGGCGCGGATAGCGCAATGTAGCCACCAGTGGGAGAAGGACGATGGCAAGTGGGATCGTGATGAATATCGGAGATGCGGGTGAAGACGACGGCCCCAGCCACCAGATGGGTCGTCCGATAGTGCGGCTAGAAATGGCCACAGCGAGAAGAGCCCCGAATACGCCCGCCCATGTAATTGTGGAGACAGTTCGCCACCCGTCGCTAGGGAGCACCTCGATTGGTTCGGGGGGAGTGTCGAAATCCATAACTGCCACCGTACTCAGCCTGCATCCATGAGAAGCGACACCTATGGATAGCCTGCATTCGTATGGAAAAGTCGCCATTCAATAAATTGTCGATCTTTTTCCCGATGTGGAACGAAGAGGCATACATCGAACGCGCAATTGATGCAGCGCGCGAAGAGTGTGAAGACCTGATGGCTCAAGGCGACATTGCTGATTACGAAATGATTGTTATTGATGATGCATCAACTGACAGGACGTTAGAAATTGCACAACGTTTAGCAGCCGAAGATTCTCGAGTAAAAGTGGTGCACCACCCTGAGAATCGCAAACTTGGTGGTTCGATGAAGTCTGGATATGCAGCAGCTACTGGTGACCTGGTTCTGTATACCGATGCAGACTTGCCGTTCGACATGCACGATGTTCATAAAGCGATGAGACTTCTTCGCTATTACAACGCAGATGTTGTTAGCGCCTACCGTTTCGACCGCACCGGAGAAGGTTACGTACGAACGGTGTATTCGTTCTTCTACAACATCATGGTTCGAGTGTTGTTTGGTATTCGTATGCGGGATATCAACTTTGCTTTCAAGTTGTGTCGTACACGTATTTTTGACCATGTTGAGTTAAAGAGCGAAGGATCATTCATTGATGCCGAATTGGTGGTGAAGGCTCAGAAATTTGGGTACTCAGTAATTCAATTTGGCGTTGACTACTTCCCCCGTACGCGAGGGGTCTCAACACTGTCGTCTCCTTCCGTAATCATGAAGATCTTGAAGGAAGCTCGCCAGCTTCGACGGGAAATTCGAGGCATTTCGCCCGTTGTCTAGGCCGAAGGCAGTCCGGCCCAATGCGTTGGTAGCGTTTTAGTGCTGTGTCTGAACCCCTTGAGCCCGAACTTGCAATGCCTGTGCACCAGTCGTGGTGGGTGCGGTGGCGTCAAGCAATCATTACAACAGTGATTTTTGTGGTTGTCGGTACTGGAGTAGCGGTCGCCAATAACAATCAGAGTCCTGCAACTACCACTACTACGGCTGTTACTACACCTGGATTCTGTCCGCCTGATGCACCAATCACGTGTTACACATTGACACGCACAATTCGCGACGGCATGAAGGGCGCAGATGTTCGGCGCTTACAGCAGCGTTTGAAAGATTTGAATTTTGATCCGGGCCGCATTGATGGCATCTATGGCGGCGACACCATGATGGCGGTGTGGGCATTTCAAGCACTTGTGCAAAAAATGACGCGTGACACCATTGTTGATTTCGTGACACCCGTTCTGTGGGAATCGATGCGCGGAAACGTGACCATTACGCCTCGTCGTCAACCCGGATCGCCTAATCACGTTGAGGTGTACCTGCCCGAACAAGTAATGGCTGTCTTTAAAGGAAAACAACTCTTACTTGTTACTCACATCTCCACCGGCACCAACGAAAAGTGGTGTGAAGAAGTGACAGTCGATCCTGGCGAAGAGGGCAATAAGGGTGCAGTGCCAATCAAAATGGGCATTTGCGGAGAAGCAATTACTCCTGGCGGTATCTACTACTTCTACAACCGCAAACTGGGACTGCGTGAAAGCAAGTTGGGCACCATGTGGAACCCTGTGTATTTCAACTTCGGCATTGCAATTCATGGCGCAATGATGGTGCCGAAAGAACCTGCTTCTCATGGCTGCGTGCGTATTCCTATCTTTATTTCGAATTACTTTCCTGCGCTGGTGCAATACAACGACCGTGTGTATGTGTTTGATGGCGTGAAAGAGCCCGAAGAATACGGTTCTGTAACCCCACCGTGGGACAAGAAAGATCCGAACTACACCACAACGACATCTTCAACCTCCACAACCTCAACAACACTGCCCAAAACGACAACTGTGCCTGTGGTGACAATTCCGCCAGTAACAAATGTTGTGCCAAAGACAACTATTCCCAAAACAACTGTTGCTCCGGTAGTTACCCCTGTGGCGTCGACTATCCCGTCTTAATCTGAAATAGCAACAGTGACGTTGCATTGAAAGACATCAGCAAGAAGGGCCACGCGCTGTTGAGTGGCGTATAGGTTCAAATCAAGATCTTCGTTTTTCTCGCTCTCAATGAGGAGATGAAGGGATTTGTTCTTCTGAGTTACAGACACTGATGTTGTGCGTCCATCATGTGTGCGGTCTAGTCCGATAGCAATTCGTAGTATCGCCGACAACATCCGAACCGTATGTTGATCATCTTCGGACAATGAGGCAAAAGCTGCATGTTGAAGTTTCGGTTCGCTCTTTCTGTGGTAGCGAGCGATTTGAGCAATTAACTCAATTTCGTGATCTGTAAACCCAACTAGGTCTGCATTGCGCACGATGTAATAGGTATGCAAATGATGACGCGCATGTGACACGACTAAACCGACATTTGCGAGCACAGCCGCGGCCTCTAGATACAAACGATGATGCGGGTCAATTTCATATTTCTGTGACAATTCATCAAAAAGCATGCACGAGAGTCGGGCAACGTTGAGGCTGTGGGACGGGTCATCGTCGCACCGCTCGGCCAACTTTCGGGCACTCTGAATAGCAACATTGTGAAGGTCATTGTTGACTTCAGGGTCAAGTCGCTGTGCGGCATCAAGTAGCACGCCTTCTCGAAGGGCATAGTCGCAATACATAAATGATGTGATGGCGAATGAATTGGCCAGCGTGTCGAGAATCAGTGCGCCGGCCAAAATAATGTC
>CAIZMV010000133.1 GCA_903934195.1 uncultured Acidimicrobiaceae bacterium
ACTGCATGGCCAAACGCTGGCGTTGACGTCATGTTTGGTATCGGCGGAACGCCTGAAGGCGTTGTTGCTGCAGCTGCCCTGAAGTGCATGGGCGGAGAAATTCAAGGTCGCCTATGGCCGCGTAACGACGAAGAACGCGCCGCAGCAATCGCTCAGGGCTACGACCTCAGTCGCATCTTGAATACCAACGACTTAGTGGAAGGCGATAATTGCTTCTTCGCCGCAACCGGTGTTACTGACGGTGAATTGCTACAAGGTGTGCGCTTTACTCCGGGCCTTGTGCATACACAAAGCTTGGTCATGCGTTCACGCAGTGGCACAGTGCGTCTGATTGATGCTCAGCACAGGCTTGACAAGATCAGTGAATTCTCAGCTATCGATTACAGCTGAGTCCTCGATAATCTGCAAGGCCGTTCGGCCAGTGTCTACAGTCCGCCGGTAGCGGCGATGCGAGCGTGTGTGCGGCGCAGTTCAGCTTCAACTTCAGCTGAGTGCTCTGAACGCAATTGTTCTTCAAGACGAATCTTTGCTGCACGCACTGCGGCAACATCGATGTCTTCTTCAAGTTCAGCAGCATCAGAAAGAATTGTCACGTGGCCTGGACCAACTTCAACAAAGCCGAGATGAACCGCCAAGTTTTGAATGGTGCCGTCAGACAAGTAGATACGCGTGTGGTTCTCGGTGAGTGCACCAAGGAACGCCGCATGTCCAGGAAGGAAAGCAATTTCGCCACCTTCCATGGTGCGGGTGATCACCTGAGTTGATTCTCCGGAAAAGAGAACCCGCTCGGGTGACACAACTTCTACGCGCAATACGCCTGACGACTCAGCCATTATGCGTTCTCCTGAAGAGCCTTTGCCTTTGCGTACACCTGCTCGACTGAACCGACGTTGAGGAATGCCTGTTCTGGCACCTCGTCGAGTTCACCGTTAATAAGTGCTTCGAATGATTCCACTGTTTCAGCAACAGGTACGTACTCGCCCTTGACGCCGGTGAAGACTTCAGCAACATAGAACGGCTGTGACAAGAAACGCTGAACTTTACGTGCACGTGACACGGTCTGGCGGTCTTCTTCTGACAATTCGTCGAGACCAAGAATTGCGATGATGTCTTGAAGTTCCTTGTAGCGCTGCAAGATTTCCTGCACGCGACGAGCAACTGCGTAGTGACGGTCACCAACAGTTTCTGGTGTGAGAATTGTTGACGTTGAAGCCAATGGGTCAACGGCAGGGTAAATACCAAGTGACGCGATCTGGCGAGACAACTCAGTTGTTGCATCGAGGAAGGTGAACGTGGTGAACGGAGCTGGGTCGGTGTAGTCGTCCGCAGGAACGTACACAGCCTGCAGTGACGTAATTGAACGTCCGCGGGTTGATGTAATGCGCTCTTGAAGTTGACCCATTTCGTCAGCGAGTGTTGGCTGGTAGCCCACTGCTGATGGCATACGTCCGAGAAGAGTTGATACTTCAGAACCGGCCTGTACGAAACGGAAGATGTTGTCGATGAACAACAACACGTCCTGGTTCTGTACGTCACGGAAGTACTCAGCCATGGTGAGAGCTGACAATGCAACGCGAAGGCGCACGCCAGGTGGTTCGTCCATTTGTCCGAACACTAAGGCTGCTTTTTCAAACACGCCCGACTCTTCCATTTCCATACGAAGGTCGGTACCTTCACGTGTGCGCTCGCCTACTCCGGCGAACACAGAAACACCACCGTGCTTAGAAGCAACACGGTTAATCATTTCGGTAATAAGAACGGTCTTACCAACACCTGCTCCACCGAACAAACCAATTTTTCCACCAGCAAGGTATGGAGTCAGAAGGTCGATGACCTTAATGCCGGTTTCGAACATGCGCTTTGAAGGCTCGAGTGTGTCGAATGCAGGAGCTGGACGGTGAATGTCCCAACGCTCGATGTCATCGAAGTCCGAGTTGTTGCCGTCGAGCACGTCGCCCCATACGTTCCATACGTGACCAAGTGTGCGGTTACCCACTGGCACTTGAATGCCGTGACCAAGGTTGCGCACTGGTGTGTTACGTGAAAGACCGTCTGTTGGCTTGAGGCACACGGCGCGTACACGGCTGTTACCGAGCTGCTGTGCAACTTCGGCAAGAACAACTGTGGTTGTACCTTCGTGTGTGATCTCAAACTGGATCGCTGAGTTCAGTTCGGGTAGCGAACCGCGAGGGAACTCTACGTCGATAACGGGACCAGCAATTGCTACTACCCGTCCGTCTTGTTTTGTATCTGTCATGCTC
>CAIZMV010000134.1 GCA_903934195.1 uncultured Acidimicrobiaceae bacterium
GGATCACCGCATCTTCGTACGCCTCATATTCAAGCGAGGTGACATCCGTACGGCCATCAGCATGGTCTCGTACTGTGCCGGAAAACAGAACCACGGCGCCGCAGTCTGGCCGCACTGCCCACTGATAGATGTCGCCGATGGGAAGTTCTGACGCGGTCAATTCGAACCACTCTTCTCCGAGCAACGGTGCAGGCATGGGACAATCGTACTCTCACAGCACTAGGTAGGGCTTGCGATGGCGCCGACACTTGCATGCCCATCGCGATTAGTGTCTGTCACTTGTGAGCGCCGACGAGTTTGAGAACCAAGATCAGGCACCGGTGCCCGCGTACGAACGCACGTGGCGCCACCCAGCCGAGATGGCAGATGCTGCTCGTTCAGACTTCCTAACAACGCCACCAAAAATTAGTGGGCGCCTGACTGCTTTTGCCGCGGGACTCAGCTTGGTTGCATCGGGTGCAGTTCTCGCCATCGCAATCCCAAAGGGCATCTCTTCATACCGAGAAGAGATAGAGGCTGTATTTCAAGTGTCGCCAAGCAGCACCGTGTCGCTGGTCAAGAACTATTCGCCTAAGGAGATGACGGTCATCAAGAGCAATGCCGGCACAACGTCGGCATTGTCACTCGGAAATGGCGTCTGGATTGCAGCCAGCGATGACCTAGCTACTGCTACTTCGCTCTGGGTCACGTCTGAGACTGGGCTAAGTGCACCAGTCAGAATCGTTGCAACAGATTCATCAACCGGACTCGCACTTGTTCATTGTGAGGAAAAGTCATTGTGGGGGCCAGCTCCAGATCTGAGTCACCTGATTGACCCCACCCAAATTTCGGATCTTTCGAAGTATCAGGTTGTTGACACTGCCGCATCGGTTTCATTTGTTCCTCAGCCCAGTTTGTCCACTGATGAGAAATCAGCTGATGTACCAATCAATTCCACCGACACAATTCATGGGCTCGCAACTGTTCGCGATTCTCAAGGACAATTGGTAGGAATCGTGGTGCGCCGCGATCACTCTGCATGGATCTTGAATAAAAGCTCGATCATCAGCATGATCCGCACTCTCTTACAACAACCCTGACGACGTAAGACACGTCGCTCCTCCTATCATGAGTGAATGGCTGACGGCGACATGAATGCTTCCAATCCTTTCGGTGGTATCCCATTCTTTAACGACATGATGCGGGCAATGGCTGGTCAAGGGCCGCTCAATTGGGACCTCGCGCAACAGTTCGCACAACTTGGTGCAGTCGGTGACTTACCTGACCCAGAACCAGATACAGCCACACGCTTAGCGTTCAATTCGCTAGCAGACATTGCCGATATGCATGTTCGGGCCATTACATCTCTTTCCACTGGGTCAAACGACACCCACACTGAAATTCTCACAACAACACGAGCACGATGGGCACATCGCACCTTGACTGACCTACGACCGTTGTTCACAAACCTTGCTACAGCACTTCAGTCACACAACACAGACGGTGATGTTCCTGAAGATCCAATGTCAGCCATTATGGCTAACCTTTCCACCATGATGGCCCCTGCCATGATGGGAATGTCTGTCGGCTCAATGATTGGCGCTCTTGCTAGTCATGCTCTCGGACAATATGAGATTCCTCTTGCACGCTCGCACGCATCAGAAATACTCATCGTTGCATCGTCTGTTGATGCGTTCGCAACAGAATGGGAAATTCCTAAAGATGACCTGCGCATGTGGGTCCTCATTCACGAACTTGCATCACATGCCGTTCTTGCAGCTCCAGCAATTGCAGACGGACTCACCACTTTGGTGCAGGCACATGTCTCTGCGTTTCGACCAAACCCAGATGCTCTGATGTCGTCTCTCACAGATCTTGATCCAGCCGATGCTGACGCAATGGCTGCAGTACAGAATCTGTTCTCTAACCCAATGGTGATGATGGGTGCCTCACGCACTGCTGAACAAGAAGCAATTGCCCCAGTTCTTGACGCCCACGTAGCTGCAATTTCTGGCTATATCGACTACGTGGTTGACGCTGTCAGTGCGCGACTATTGGGTGGAGCGTCTCCGATTGCTGAAGCCGTCCGTCGACGTCGGGTACAGAACGGCACAAACTCTCATCTAGTGGAACAACTACTTGGTATTTCTCAGACACGTGCACAACAACAACGTGGTCGTGCATTCATTCAAGGTGTTGTAGAGCGCGAGGGCACAGCATTATTGCCATCACTTGTGTCGGCGCCAGGAAATCTCCCTACACCTAGTGAGATCGACGCCCCCGGGTTATGGCTCGCCCGCTTGGAAATCCAATAGACGTTCCACGCATTCGCGCGTACATCACTGCACCCGCGAGACCAACAACACCGACCACTGCAAATCC
>CAIZMV010000135.1 GCA_903934195.1 uncultured Acidimicrobiaceae bacterium
AGAGGCTCTTTCCAGGGGTGAGGTGTGCGAGGTACCCCAGAGTACGTATACGGCAGATCTGCCTCGGCGTGCCAAGTGGAAAGGCGAGGTTCAGAGACCTCCTTGCCAAAGAGTCTGATGAAGTTTTGTTCCCACGGAGTGATGTTGTGAAGGCCTGAGAAGTAATTGTCCGCGTCGGATTCGCAGAGGAAGTCTGGGAAAAGCACTGCGGATCCGTCGCCAGGGAGTAACTCGCCGCTGATGGGAAACAACGAACTACTTGGCATGCATCAACGGTAGTTCGGGTTCGGGGCGGGGTTAGGAATGAGTCAGAATGGGGCGTGAATGAAAATGAATCGCCACTTGGATCACTTCGGCCTGTCGAACCGCGTATCAATCCTGTGGGGGAGATGACCGAAGAAGTGAAGGTCATTATGGGCGGCGGTATCAATTCCCCGGCCGGAACACCCCTGAACATTTTCGGCACGATTGCGCATCACCCGCGTCTCTTGAAGAGGTTCATGAACTTCGCAGGCATGTTCCTGAATAAGGGTCTGTTGCCCGACCGTGAACGAGAAATAGTCATCCTGCGCGTTGGTTGGAATTGTCAATCTGTCTATGAGTTTGGGCAGCACACTCTCATTGGGCAGCGCGTGGGGCTTTCTCTGAAAGAGATAGACGCACTAACCAAAGATGTGGCACAACATGGCTGGAACGATCGTGACCGAGTGCTTATCAACATGAGCGACGAATTGTGTGCAGACGACTGCGTCAGCACTGCAACGTGGACGGAACTGACCGCACAATGGAATGAAGCTGAACTGGTTGAACTAGTAATGGTCGCAGGAATGTACCGATTGGTTTCGGGCTTCCTCAACACCATGGGTGTCGAACTAGATGCTGATACTCCGGGCTGGCCAGAGCCGTAGTTATTCTTCGATGGGGTGGTGGCAGGCCACAAAGTGCCCCACAGCTACTTCACGTAGTTGAGGCTCTTCAGCTGCGCACTTCTCGCTCGCAGCTGGGCAACGTGTGCGAAAGCGACAACCTGAAGGTGGATTCATCGGCGATGGTGGCTCTCCCTGGATGAATCCGGATGAGATTGGCCGCTCAGGGTCTGGAATGGGTACAGATGCAACCAGTGCTCGTGTGTAGTGATGCTTAGTGTTCTGATACAGCTCATCTGGAGGTGCAACTTCGCACACCTTGCCCAAGTACATAACCATGACGCGGGTGCTTACAGCCTTCACAACTGCAAGGTCGTGAGAAATAAACATCAAAGTAAGGCCGTACCGGTCTTTCATGTCTTGAAGCAGGTTCAGAATTTGAGCCTGAACAGAAACGTCAAGGGCTGATACTGGTTCGTCACAGATGATCATGGTTGGGTCTAAAGCAAGCGCACGAGCAATGCTGATGCGCTGGCACTGACCACCAGAGAACTCATATGAACGACGGTCACGTACGACCTTCGGATCAAGGTTCACTGCGTTCAATAGCTCGTCGATTTTTGCGTCGATCTCAACTTGATTTCCGCGCTTCCACACCCGCAAAGGTTCTGCAAGTACTTCACTGACTGGCAGGCGAGGGTCAAGAGAGCTAACAGGGTCTTGAAAGATCATCTGCATTGCAGGGCGCATGTCGCGCAGTTCTTTTTTGCCAAGAGTTGTTAACTCGGTTGACAAGAAGTTAACTGAACCACTGTTTGGTTTAGGCAATTGCAAAATTGCTTTTCCGAGTGTGGATTTTCCGCATCCGGATTCACCTACGACAGCCAATGTTTCACCACGAACTAAGTCGAAACTTACGCCAGAGACAGCTTTGACAATCTTGTCTTTTCCAAGTTTGAATTCAACCGTGAGGTCTTCAACTGTAAGAACAGTGTCGCCGTCCGGGCGCATATGAGCTTTTCCGCTACCAGCCATTACTTTTCTCCCCCAATTGGAAACCAGCACCGATAAAAGTGGTTATTGCCAGCATCTTTCAATGGTGGCTTCTCGGCACGACATTTGTCTTGAACATACGGACAACGATTTGCGAACGGGCAACCTGGTTCATTCTTGGTTGGGTCAGGCAACCGGCCTTCGATGACTGGCAAGCGGCTTCCGGTCGGTGTCTCAAGACGGGGGATCGACTTCAAAAGTGCCTCTGTGTACGGCATCTTCATGTTCGAGAACAACTGACGAGTCGGTGCGTACTCGACAACGTCTCCTGCGTACATCACGGCGATCTTGTCTGTGTGACCTGCCACAACACCAAGGTCGTGAGTCACAAGAATCATTGCCATGTTTGACTCTTTACGTAGTTCTGTAATGAGGTCAAGAACTTGTGCTTGAACAGTTACGTCGAGAGCGGTTGTTGGCTCGTCAGCGAAGAGGAGTTCAGGCTCGCATGACACTGCAATAGCGATCATGATGCGCTGGCGCATACCACCGGAGAGTTGGTACGGGAACTTGCGCAACATTGACTCTGGGTCGGGGATACGTACACGCTTCAGCAATTCGATTGCCTTGAGTTTCGCAGCCTTCTTGTCCATGCCAAGACGAACCGTAAGGCTCTCAGTGAGTTGTGATCCGATGCGACGTACTGGGTTCAACGCGGTCATTGGATCTTGGAAGATCATTGCCATACCGGTGCCCCATAGTTCACGCACTTCGTCTTTTGGCAATTCTGAAATTACTTTGCCGTTGTAGGTAATGGTTCCGGTACGAGTTGCTGTGCCAGGCAGGAGGCCCATTGTTGCTCGTGAAAGAACTGTTTTACCAGAACCTGATTCACCAACAACTCCGAGGCTTTCACCTTGCAGCAACTCAATTGTGACGTCGTTGACGGCGCGCAGATTTCCACGTGGAGTGGCGAAAGTGACTGACATTCCGTCAATCTTTAAAAGTGAACTCATATCTTTGACTCTCTCTGATCAAGGGCTTTGCGAACATAGTCTCCGAACCAGTTACAAGAAATAACGGTTAGAGCAATGGCTCCGGCTGGCAAGTAAACCTCCCACGGGGAGAATGCAATGTTGCCTCGGCCGTTAGCAAGCATTGAGCCCCAACTGCCGCCGCCTGGAACACCAATACCGAGAACGGCGAGGGATCCTTCAACAATGATGACTGATCCGATGGCAAGAAAGCCGATAGCAAGAATTGCTGGGGCAACGTTCGGAAGGATGTGCTTGCGGATAATGGTGAAGTTTGTTGTGCCCATTGATTTAGACGCAAGGACGAATTCGCGACTTGACCACTGAAGGGTCGCACCGCGAGCGATTCGGCCAAGAATCGGAATAATGACGATGGTGAGTGACAGCATGAGAACCCCAACACGACGAGTGGTCGATGCTGGGTTGTTTTCATCTGAGTATGCAAGCACGGAAATCAATGCCAATGAAAGAACCAGGTTAGGAATCGACAACATGATGTTGAACGCCATGGTGATTACAACGTCGATCTTTCCGCGAAAGTAGGCCGAAGCCACGCCGATGACTGTTCCGATGGCGCCGCCCACAATTACCGCAACCAAGGCCACGAACACTGACAAACGAGCTCCGTGCACGAGGCCTGAATACATGTCGTAACCATCAAGGGTTGTGCCGAGAATGTGCGACTGATGAAATGGCGCTACACCAAGACTGTCGTAGAACGATTCGTCCCATTGTGGGCCTGGAAGGAAGTCTCCGAAAACCGCAAGGAAAAGAATCAGAGCGACCCAGAAGCCTGCCAAGTAAAAACCAAATGGGCGCTTCTTGCGTGCCTTTTGCACGGGAGCGATATCAGTTGTTGCAATCTGTTCAGTACTAGACACGACGTTCTCTCGTTCTTGGATCGGTGATATTTGTAATGAGGTCAACAGTTGAGTTGAAGAACACATAGGCGAATGAAACAAGTGCAATTAGTGTTTGCATTGCCACAATTTGTCGAGCTCCGATGGAGTATGCAATCTCATAACCAATTCCTGGAATCACAAAGATGATTTCTACGATGATGGTTCCGCCGATGAGGCCGCCCATGTTGAGGGCAGCCGAGGTGAGGAGAGTGGTACTCGATGGGCGGAAAACGTGCTTCCACAAGACGCGCTTATTTGAGATTCCCTTGGACGCCGCCATAGTGACGTAGTCCTCTTTCAAGGTGGCAATTACGTCTGTTCGCAAGAGGCGGGTATAACTGGACGTGAGCCCGATTGCCAAGCTTGTGACAGGAAGAATCATCAGTTTGAAGTGCTCAACTGGATTGCCGAATGGGGATTCGTAACCAATTGGGTCGACCCAGCCAAGTTGTACCGCAAAGATGAGTGACAAGATGATTCCTGATGCGAAGGCAGGAATGGAAACCGCAGTGAAGAGTACTGAGCTAGTGATTCTGTCGAAGCGTGAGTTCTCTTTGTATGCCGAAATCAAGCCCAATGGAATTGACAACGCAAGAGCAACAATCTGCGCATAGAGAATAAGGAAGAGGGAAGGAGGGAGGCACTTTTTCAACACTTCGGATACGGGCCTGTAACCACCATTGAGGTAATACTTTCCGAAGTCACCTTGAAGCATTCCGGACAACCACTGCCAGTAGTAACCGAAGATGCCTTTACTTAATCCGGTTTCTTCGCGGATGAGTGCACGCAATTCTTCTGGTGCGTTTGGAACAAGTACAGCTGCTGGATCACCAGGCAGCAATCTCATTAGTAATGACAACAAAAAAGTTGCAATGACTACCACTGTGCTTAGCAACACAATGCGCTTAAATATCATGCGAATTGTTTCCATAACCCCCCCTTGGATGTCTCTACTGTAATACAAAAAAAGTGGCGGCACCCAATTGGGCGCCGCCACTTTTAGTTCGAAAGTGAACTGTGTTTACTTAGTTTTGTAAACGCCAGCCCAGTCGATTCCCCAGTTGGTCATGAGACGTTGGGTCTTCTTCAATTCGATAGGTGTTTTACCAATTCCGCCCAAGCTCTTACCTGCGAACAGTTCGTAGCTGAAGTAGAAGGTTGCTCCCATGATTGCTTCTGTCTGAAGAAGCGCTGTTCCGGCTTTGTACTTGGAAGCTGCAAGAGCTTTGCTCTGTGCCGCTTGACCTTCGTAGAACAATTTATCCACATCAGTGTTTGAGTGATGGTTCAAACCGAGGATTGAACCAATTGATGTACGGAAGATTCCGGCAAGTGGGTTCTTGCTCGTTGAAGCAAATCCATTGGTAAGAACGAACGGCAAGTTGAACGTGGTGTCAGTTCCTTCAAACAACAAGATTGCGATTGAATCGTACGCGTTGTAGTGCGAACCGGCTGCTGGTGAAGGGTTGAAAGCCTTACCAATAATTACCGCACCTTCTTCAGTAACGAAGTCGTACTTGATTCCGCACTTAGCCATCATTGTCTGGAAGAACTTTGCGTTTCCTACAGAAACCGAGCTGGTGTCAGTAGGTCCGGCGAAAGCCAATTCAGTTGCGCCAGTTTCAGCCTTGTAGGCCTCTACGTACTTCTTGGCCTCTTCAACGCTGTACTTCTGGAAACCAGATGTGGTGTACATGATGTTGTTCGGACCAACAAGTGACTTAGACACAACGCCTTCGCCCTTTGTACGGGTCTTTACCCAGTTCACGCGGTCGATGCAAGAAAGAACCGCGAGACGCGCATTCTTGCTCTTGAATGGTGAACCTGGCTTACCTTGGTTCAACCAAAGTGATGGGTAGTACTCGGCAGGTGACTTGTACTCAACCAATTGCTTTTGCTTACGAAGAGCCTGGATGTACTGACCTTCTGATGCACCAGAGAACATTGCAGCGTCGATTGCTCCACGCTGAACTGCTGCCTGACGGCTAGAGCTTTCCTTGATGTTGGTGAAGGTGATCTTGTCGATGTATGGAAGCTTGTTTCCTGTTACAGGATCCTTGCGCCAGTACTCAGCATTCTTAGCAACAATCATTTCATCAGTGGTGAAGCTAACTGCCTTGAATGGTCCTGTTCCGATTGGTGTTCCTGAGCAAGTTGTCTTGTCGATCAACTGAGCAGGAGCGCGGACAAAGCCACGACCAGATGCGTACAGAGTTCCCAAGAAGTCGTTCTGTGGACGATCAAGTGAGTACACAACAGTTGTTTCACCAACTGCGGTTGCCTTGAGAACGTTTGACTGGAATGGAACTGCTGTACCAAGTGTGTGACCATAAGCGGCTGTTGCTGCTGCTGGTCCCTTTGTAGCTGCTACTCCGAGGAAGTTCATTCCGGAAGAGTTCATAAAGTTGGTGACAGCTGCTGCTGCGTTGAAAGCTTCGCCGTTGTGGAACTTGATGCCTGGGCGAAGTTCGACGGTCCATGTCTTTAGGTCCGCAGAAACTGATGCGCTCTTTGCAAGAAGACCAACGAAGTCGTTTCCGCGTGTCTTTTCGAACAACGTTTCGTACACAGTACGAGTTGCCATGAGTGCTGAGTTAGCTGGGTTGTTACCAACACAGAAACCGGGGAAGGTGTCGAAAATTCCGACCTTTACTTCTCCGCCGTATTTTGGAGCAGACGGATTTGAAGCCGCCTGACTTCCTGTTGAGGCCAGTGTGCTGATCGCAATAGTGGCTGCAACTGCTACCCCTATACGACGCATCACACGTGACCGAGTGATCTGACTTTGAGTCATTGAGTTTCCCCCCCAAAATGCACACCAGAATTGATGTGACAGCAGTCACCATATCAGCGACTATGGGGGTGACGCCAAACACACTCACGAATTTCTTTTGCGTTCTGCAACTAATTAATGGGTCACTTTGGCCCGAGTTTGTCTGAATAGTGGCTCCTTTTGGAGCAGTCACAGCGACAGCAGGGCAGATATGCCACAGGGCGCGGATGAAATCCTTTCGGATCACACCCACGCCCTGCGGAGATACCTTTATATGTAGGGACTATCAGGCTGTCTTGTAGACGCCGGTCCAGTCGATACCAAAGTTGGTCACAACTCGCTGTGTCTTGCCCTTAACCAACTGAAGTGAACCGATTCCGGCGAGCTTCTTCGTGGTGAAGAGTGAGTAGTAGATGTGGTTGATCGAACCCATGAAACCATTGGTCTGTAGGTAGGTCGTTCCTTCTTTGTACTTGACCTTTGCGCCGGTACGAGTCTGTGCGGCTTGGCCAGCATAGAAAATCGTGTCGACTGCAGTGTCTGAGTGATGGTTGAGGCTGAGTACAACTCCAACGCTGGCCTGGAACAGTGCCTTTACAGGGCTGGTGCTTGTTGCAGGGAACGCATTAGTTACCACGAATGGCAAGTTAAACGTGACGTCTGTTCCTTCGAAGAGAAGAATTGGAATCATGTCGTATGCGTTGTAGTACTCACCAGCAGCAACCTTTGGTGCAGCGTTGAATGCTTTAGCAATAATTACTGCAGCTTCTTCAACAACAGTGTTGGCAGTAATTCCGCACTTCTTCCATTGCTCGGTAAGGAACTTTGCGTTGGCCTGTGATGCGGAAGACTGGTCTGATGGCATTGAGAATGTCAATGATGTCTTTCCTGTTTCCTTCTTGTACGCAGCTACATAAGCCTTAGAAGCTTTTACATCAAACTTTGAGAAACCTGAAGTTGAATACATGTCGCTCTTTGGACCGACCAATGACTTTGCAACTGTTGTTTCACCCTTGCCGCGAACCTTTGCGTAGTTAACGCGGTCGATACAAGTAAGAAGTGCAAGACG
>CAIZMV010000136.1 GCA_903934195.1 uncultured Acidimicrobiaceae bacterium
AGCCGTCGTCGCAGAAATTCGCGGCAAGATCGAGTCCGCATCCGCTGTAATCATTACTGAATACCGTGGTTTGACCGTTCAAAATCTTGCAGCACTTCGAGGCCAGCTTCGTGGTCTCGGCACCGAGTATCGCGTGTATAAAAACACGTTGTGCCGGTTCGCCGCCCGTGAAGCAGGTATTGAAGGTCTCGATGCACTATTCGTCGGCCCTACCGCTATCGCATTTGTCGATGGCGATCTAGCCGCATCCGCTAAGACCCTCAAGGATTTCGCGAAAACCAACCCATTGCTCGTCCTTCGTGGCGGCGCTGTGTCGAACAAGGTTGTTTCGGCCGAGTACATCCAAGTACTTGCCGATCTCCCATCGCGCGAAGCCATGCTCTCGCAATTTGCGGGTCTCTTGCTGGCTCTGCCACGCAATATGGCGTACGGCCTCAAAGCCCTGATCGATCAGAAGGAAGCCGCCTAAGCCGGTCCTTTAGCCAGCTTCGTGCTGGCATTTCATATCCCACCATTTATTACCCAACCCCGAACTATCGGGTTTACAACAAGGAGAGAGCAACATGGCTCTGAACAAGGAAGAGATCCTCGAAGCAATCGCAGGACTGACCGTTATTGAATTGAAAGAACTTCTCGACGCATTCGAAGAGAAGTTCGGTGTATCCGCATCAGCTCCCGTAGCTGTTATGGCAGCCGGCGGCGCAGCCGCTGGTGCAGCCGAAGATGAGAAGGACGAATTTGACGTCATCCTCACCGAGGGTGGAGCACAAAAGATTCAGGTCATCAAGGCAGTGCGTGAAATCACGAGCCTTGGCCTCAAAGAGGCAAAAGACCTCGTGGACGCGGCACCAAAGCCAGTCCTCGAAAAAGTCAGCAAGGACGATGCCGAAAAGGCAAAGGCCAAGCTTGTCGAGGCCGGCGCAACCGTCGAACTCCGCTAAATCGTTGCGCGGCAAGCCGCGCAGCTCAAAGACTTCGGTCATTTCAGTTCCCCGTTGCCCATTTGGGTGGCGGGGAACTGGCATTTCTGGGGTCAGAAGCGTAAGAAAATGGTCTGGGGTGCTTGACACTGACCCCGAAGGGGCGTACCTTGCCCGTCAGCGAGAGCGATCTTCCGGGCGGGAGGTCAATTTTCCCCACCCTAAGCACGGAAAACGGCGATAGCGTACTTCCCTGTCGTGTCTCACTCCTTCTGCTTTCGCATTGCCCAAAATCAGTGCATCAGCCGAAATGGGTGCGTCATGACGCTTCCTCGTCCCGCCTGTCAGGAGTAATCGTGGCCCCTCGTTCTTTGTCACATGAGCGCTATTCGTTCGCAAATCTACTTGAGCATTTAGAGCTCCCAGATCTGATTGCGGTACAACGCGAATCATTTGAGTGGTTCATGAAAGAAGGACTCGCAGAAACTTTCCGCGACATTTCTCCAATCTCTGATTATTCAGGAGACCTCCGTCTCGAACTTGAGTTTGATCCAAACGATGAAGATCTTTGCCCCGGACCAAAGTTCACAGAAGAAGAGTGCCGCGAGAAGGAATTAACTTTCTCCACTCCAGTATTCGTGCGCGCCGTTTTCTCAAACCGCACCACTGGTGAAATCAAAGAACAAGTTGTCTTCATGGGAGATTTCCCGAAGATGACCAACAAGGGAACCTTCATCATCAACGGAACAGAGCGCGTTGTTGTATCGCAGCTTGTCCGTAGTCCTGGCGTCATCTTTGAACCAGGAGAGCGTTACCGCCTTCGTAACTTGTCAAAGCATCAGCTTGTCAAGGGAACTGTTCACCCATACCGCGGTGAGTGGTTGGAATTCGACGTTGAGCACAAGCCAGGTAAAGACGTAACAGCCGGTACACGTGTTGCACGTAAGCGCCGCATGGGAATCTTTACTTTGTTGCGCGCACTCGGATACGACGAAGCAGGCGCACCTGGTTTCCTCGATCGTTTCGTTCAGTACTTCGATTTCCTTGAAGGACAGTGGGAAAAAGAGCGCCACATCGCGCCAACCCGCGAAGAAGCATTGCTTGAAATTTACAAGCGCGCACGCCCAGGCGAGCCAGCAACTGCTGAATCAGCACGCGTGTACTTCGAAGGTGCATTCTTCGAAAACCGTCGCTATGACCTCAGCCGCGTTGGCCGTTACAAGATCAACCGTAAGTTGGGCGACGAAGTTGCAAAACTCACCAGCATGTTCGGTCTCACACCAGACCAGCTTGACCTTCCAACAGACGAGACCGAAGTTCTTACAAAGTGTGAAGTATTGGCAGCAGTGTCGTACATGTTGCACCTTGTTAAGCAAGAGCCTGGCTACCGTCTTGACGACCAGGACCACTTTGCAAACCGTCGTGTTCGCTCAGTTGGTGAACTCATTCAGAACCAAGTTCGTATTGGTCTGTCACGTATGGAGCGCGTCGTTCGCGAGCGCATGACAACGCAAGACGTGGAAGCCATTACGCCACAAACTCTTATCAACATTCGTCCTGTTGTTGCGTCAATCAAAGAGTTCTTCGGAACTTCTCAGTTGTCGCAGTTCATGGACCAAGTCAACCCATTGTCGGGTCTTACTCACCGCCGTCGCTTGTCAGCGCTCGGACCTGGTGGTTTGTCACGCGAGCGCGCTGGCTTCGAAGTTCGAGACGTCCACTTCTCTCACTACGGTCGTATGTGCCCGATTGAAACACCAGAAGGTCCAAACATTGGTCTTATTGGTGCTTTGTCGTCATATGCACGTATCAACCAGTTTGGTTTCATTGAGACTCCGTACTTGCGCGTGCGCAACGGAAAAGTCACAAAAGAAATCCAGTACATGGCTGCTGACGAAGAAGAGAAGTACACCGTTGCTCAGGCGAACACGCCAATTGAGAAAGATGGTTCCTTCAAGGGCACCCGCGTTCTCTGCCGTCGTTC
>CAIZMV010000137.1 GCA_903934195.1 uncultured Acidimicrobiaceae bacterium
CTGATTTATCTCGTATCCATGTCGGGTACAAGTAAATCTGGAGGCACACATGGCCGGTTCATACATCGTCGCAGGAGCACGCACACCCATCGGAAAAATGAGCGGTGCGCTGTCCTCTTTCTCAGCCGCCCAGCTCGGTGGCTTTGCCATCAAGGCTGCGCTCGAGCGCGCAGGCGTTAAGCCAGAAGACGTCGAACACGTCATCATGGGGCAGGTTCTTACAGCAGGTCAGGGACAAGTTCCTTCACGCCAGGCTGCATCGTTGGGTGGCATTCCAATGAATGTTCCTTCTATCAACATCAACAAGGTGTGCTTGTCAGGTCTTAACTCCATTTACTTGGCCGACCAGATGATCGCTTCTGGTGAAGCAGACATCGTTATCGCTGGCGGAATGGAAAGCATGACCAATGCTCCGTACCTCGCACAAGGTGCACGCGGTGGTTTCCGCTACGGCAACACAGAACTTCAAGATGCGATTATCAAAGACGGACTCTGGTGTGCATTCGATGCGTGCCTCATGGGACTCGGAACTGATCGTTACACCGACGGAAAAATCAGTCGTCAAGAACAAGATGATCTTGCAATGAAGAGCAACGTGCGTGCAGCTGCAGCAATCGCAGCTGGTCGCCTCTCAGATGAAATCGTTGAAGTTGCTGTTCCTCAGCGCAAGGGTGACCCTGTAATGGTGAAGAACGACGAAGGTGTTCGCGCAGACACCACCATGGACACACTTGGTGGATTGAAGCCAGCATTCGACAAAGACGGAACAATCACCGCTGCAAACGCAAGCCAAATTTCAGACGGTGGTTCAGCCATTGTCATGATGAGCAAGAAGGCTGCTGAAGCTCGCGGCATCAAGCCACTTGGTGAAGTTGTTTCCTACGGCATGGTTGCCGGTCCAGACAACGCATCGCTCTTGCATCAGCCAAGCCGTTCAATCATGAAGGCACTTGACCGTGCAGGCATGAAGATTGGCGATGTCAACTTGTTCGAACTCAACGAAGCATTTGCTGCTGTCGGTATCGCGTCAATGCGCGAACTTGGCATCACAGATGAAATCGTGAACGTCAACGGTGGCGCTATTGCATTGGGTCACCCAATCGGTATGAGCGGTAACCGTCTTGCACTCACCATCTTGCACGAACTTCATCGCCGTGGTGGCGGTGTTGGTGCAGCTGCACTTTGTGGTGGCGGCGGACAAGGCGACGCAATCATCGTTCGCACCGTTTAAGAACTACATGCTGCAAGAGCCACTCAATCGTGCAATTCACGTTGCGCGTTGGGTGGCTCTTGCCGTTGTGGTGGGAATTATCTCTGGCGTACTTTCGGCCGGATTCATTGAGTCGTTGACATGGGCTACCAACACCCGCGATGACAACACGTGGCTTCTCTTGTTGTTGCCCCTTGCCGGATTACTTGTTGGTTTGTCGTACCACTACCTCGGTCGCGGGTTGGAACGTGGAAGCAACTTACTGATTGACCAAATTCATTCGCATTCGGAATGGGTTCCACTTCGTCTCGCTCCACTTGTTTTCATCACAAGCGTTGTGTCGCATCTTGCGGGTGGTTCGACCGGACGTGAAGGTGCTGCGCTACAAATTGCTGCAGGTGCAACTGACCCAATTAGTAAACGGCTCGGACTAGACCCTGCTGATCGTTCACTCATGCTGATCACAGCTGTCGCAGGTGGATTCGGTTCCATTGCTGGTGTTCCTATTGCAGGCGCAGTATTCGCGCTTGAAGTGCAGCGCATTGGGCGTGTTCGATACGAAGCGCTTGTGCCAGCGCTCGTTGCAAGTTTTGTTGGCAATGCTGTTGTTCGTGGTCTCGGAGTTAACTACACCAAGTACCCACAAATTATTGATGTGAAATGGTCACCCACTATTGCGTGGCAAGTTGCACTGTTTGGTTTGTTGGCAGGAATTATTGCGCTGGTTTTTGTACGACTAACGCTGTTCATTCGCGGTGCAATGAAGAAATACGTTGCATGGTCTCCTGCTCGCCCACTGATTGGCGGCGTTCTTCTTGCGATCCTCATTGGCGTCTGCGGATGGCGCGATTATCAAGGTTTCTCGTTCCCTCTGATGTTGGAAGCAATGAACGGCGCAACAACTGGTCACTTCGAAGTGAAGTTGTTTTTGACCGCACTTACTATCGGTACTGGTTTTGTTGGCGGCGAAGTGATTCCTCTTTTAGCAACAGGCGCTATGGCTGGTGCAATGTTTGCAAACCTCATCGGGGCAAACGTTGCAGTGTTTGCAATAGTCGGATCAGTTGCGGTGTTAGCTGGTGCAGCAAACACGCCTCTGGCATGCACCTTTATTGGCATTGAACTATTCGGTGGAAACGGAGCAATTCTTTTTGCTCTTGCCTGTGTTGCCGCATACGCAACAAGCGGGCACACCGGCATTTATCACGCTCAAAAAGTTGTTGCCCATAAATCGGGCGAAGCCATTACTTAACTATCAAGTTTTTGGCGGTTGCCGAACGCACGACCAAGCGTGACTTCATCAGCAAATTCAATGTCGCCACCAACAGGTAAGCCGCTAGCTAAGCGAGTCACATTGACACCCAGCGGGTTCAATAACCTTGCCAAATACATGGCAGTTACGTCACCTTCAGTGTTGTTGCTGGTGCACACAACTACTTCTTGAATGTTCTCTGGTCGAATTCGGGTGAGTAGTTCACGAACCTTCAGATGTTCTGGGTTCACGCCTTGCAACGGATCAATGAGGCCAAGCAACACGTGGTATCGACCGCGAAATTCGCCGGTGCGTTCGATTGCAACAACGTCACGACTGTCTTCAACAACACACACAATTGATGAATCTCGTTTTGTGTCACCACAGATATTGCACAACTCAGCATCAGCAAGGTTGAAACACAATCCGCAGAAACGCACTCGTTCTTTTGCGTCTACAAGCGCACGTGCAAGTCGGGTGACATCTTCAACGTCGCCTTTGATGAGATGAAGCGCGAGCCGTTGTGCGCTGCGTGGACCAATACCAGGCAATCGACCAAGTTCGTCGATGAGTAATTGAACGGGTGGCGTGTAGGGCGAGGCCACTAGTTACTTCTTTCCGCGCGGTGACTTTGCAGCGTCGGAATTAGTCTCGACTTCTTTTTCGACAATGCTTCCGCCAGGGAACGTATCGTGCAGTGCCGCCAGTAA
>CAIZMV010000138.1 GCA_903934195.1 uncultured Acidimicrobiaceae bacterium
AGTTGGCAAAGAAGCAGCACGGTGGATGATCGGCCCGCGTTCTTTCCGCCGCATACTTCCAGCGCTCGGCAGCATTGGTCCATTGCAATTGTTCAACCCTGCCAATGCATTCGTGTCGCAAGTGCAAGCGATTCTTACAACTGATGATCGTTCGTTAAATGCAGACCTGGGCAATATCGAATGCCCCACCATGGTTGTTGTTGGCAACCAAGACATCCTTACTCCGCGTGGAGATGCCGAAGAGATTGCGTCGCTTATTCCCACTGCTGAATTGGTAATCATCAGCGGTGGCGCACACGGGCTACATATCGAACACGCCACGACCTTCAATCGCATCTTGCTCGAATTCCTCGGTCGCGCTGAAAAGGTTTATGTCCCGCATGGGCACGCAGCTGCCGTAGCAGTCTGACCATGCGCATCATTGTTGTAGGCGCGGGCCTTTCCGGACTCATGGCAGCACGTGAATGTGTCTCGCATGGTCATGAAGTAATCGTGTTCGATAAAGGTCGCGGTGTTGGCGGTCGTCTTGCCACGCGACGCATCAAAGACGCGACACTTGATCATGGTGCACAGTTCTTCACAGTTCGTAGCGCCGAGTTCCAGAAGAACGTTGATGATTGGATAGCTGCCGGCGTTGTACGCGAATGGTGTCGCGGGTTTTCAGAAGAAGACGGGCACCCTCGTTATGTTGGTGCAAACGGAATGACATCAATCGCTAAACATTTGGCAACCGGACTTGATGTGCGAACAAGCACGCTCGTGTTTTCATTGACTCGAGCCGAAACTGATTGGGTGATTACAACTGATGATGGTGTTGCACATCATGCAGACCGCGTGATTCTCACGGCGCCAATTCCACAGTCATTTTCCTTAATGTTTGGTGGCGGAATAGAGATGCCCGTCGAACTGCGCAACACTGACTACGACCGCACATTGGGTCTTCTCGTCACACTTGATTCCAACAATCACAATGTGTCGTCGCCAGGCGGCATGCAATTTCCTGATGACGTGTTTTCATTCATCGGCGACAACACCGCTAAGGGAATCAGCGCAGCACCTGCACTCACCTTTCATGCAAACCCCGAATGGAGCCTTGCGAATTTCGACAAAACCAATCGCGAGATTCATGACGATCTTCTTGAAGCTGCAACTCCATGGCTTGGTACTGCCCACGTCACTTCTAGCGAGATGAAGAAATGGCGTTTCGCAATTCCGAAGAAGTTGTGGCCAGATGCATGTTGGGTTGATGACTCCGGCACCTTGGCAATTGCTGGCGATGCCTTTGCCGGCCCGCGCGTTGAAGGTGCAGCCCTCAGCGGCCTCGCCGCCGCCCGCGCCTTAGTTGCCTAACCAGCCGGATTTCCCCCTTTTGCGGCCAAAACCCCAATGGGACAACAATCACACAGCCCTGGTAGGGGTTTGTGCAAAAGTTCTAGAAATTTGTTCTAGTCTTGAGATTACTCATGTTTTGAGGTTTTTACCCAATGGAGGCCACCGTGCGTCGTATTTCATCCCTTTTTCTCTCCCTTGCCCTCGTTGCATCTGGTGTCGCACTCACCACTTCGGTCGCTAGCGCAGTGCCTGGTGACATCACTCAGACCACGTCGGCCACCCTCGCACCTAGCGCAATCGCTGGGGCAACCCCATCACGTCTCGTGCGCCTCCCAAAGACAGATTCGTTCTTGGCGTTCGGCCGAGATACAACTACAGCTGGTTCACATAACTTTTTGTGGAAAGTAAAAAGCGACCTCAGTATCGATACAACTTTCGGTGCGATCGATCTAGGTGATGAATTTGCATATCCAACGTCAGCCCAATCGAATTGTCTTTCCATAAGTGGCTGTACGGCGGCTTATGGAACACTCGTCGTCAGTGAAAAGCTGGACAAATACATGGTCTATTACTCACGATCATTGAAGGGAACATCAACTTCTGACCAACAGGTTTCCTCTATTGCTGTCGGATCACTTTCTACTGGCGCTGTAACTTCACGCTCAATGTTTCTATCCATGATCATGTCAGGTAGTAGCGCAACCGCAGCCGACTACGCTGCTTATTCCACTAATGAAATCGGCAAGGACCAGTGCACAGCCGCAACTGGCGCAGCAAATAACTCAGTGCCGCTCACGAGTGCCTATTTAATTTCAAATACGCTTCAATTTCGCCCAGATTCGTCAGTGTTCTTTGGTCTCTCATGTCAGTACTCCAACTATGTGCAAGGCCAGCCGGCGGGACAATCAGAATCGTATATTTCTTCGGTTCTGGTGGGTCTTAAAACTTCAGGCTCATCGCTTGTTGTAGACACCTCATTTGGGACCAACGGTCGGGTAGTCACATTTGATCCAACTACTACCTGCGCGATGCCTGCCCCCAGTACGAACTCAATTGATGCGAGTGTTTCTTCGGTTACTTCAACAACTCCGTATTTCTTCGTAATCAACAGTGAGTTCCCGCGCTCCAATACAGGTGGTTGCAGCATGGGTAGCTTGAACACCGTATACACAAACAAAATCACGCCCTACACCGCAAACGGAACAGCGCTGACTACCCAAACAATCAATACGGGAGGCCAAGGATATGTGTCTCGTTGGGTTATTGACCCATCAGGTCGGTGGAATGGGCTTTTTCGTTCGATGGGAATGACGCCCAGCACTTCTGCCATCCGACTTGCAAATGGCATTCTCGATACAACTCTTGGCACAAACGGACTCAAGTCATTATCGACTCTCCCATCAACAGTTACTGTCGGTGGTACTTCTGTCCGCATGAGCTACAGCATTAGTGGCGTCGTGAGCGCCGGTAACGACGTGTACTTCACTGGAGTAGCGCAAGCATCTTCTGGTACAGCCCAAGACACATGCAACAGCACTGCCACGATTACGCAAACGTATTACCCATACTTCTTGTCATTCGACAGTGGACTACTGACAACGTACGGAACAAGCGGACTTGGAACTGCTGGGTCACTAAGCGTGACCGAGAATGCATCTTGCAAGCAGCTAATTGCTGGCACGTCATACGTAGATGCAACTGGGCGTATTGGTTATCTCTCTAGTGTCGCCGCCCTCGGATCTCAAACAGCTGGGTACCTCGGATTTAAATGGGATGCGGCACAGGGTGTGACAGCAGGCAGCGATGGTGATGTGGGTGTCCCACAGACAACAACGACAACCACAATTGCACCCACAACAACAACCACAGTTGCGCCAACAACAACAACAACAACGGTTGCACCAACTACGACAACAACTACAACGACTCTTGCCCCGGTAGCTGCTGCTGTACGTGTCACGCCGAATCGCATCGACTCAGTGGTGTATTCAAAGAAGTTGCCAACTGCGGTACAGAAAAACACTGCTCTGAAAGTTCTTTCAACAAAGGACGCACTTGAACTTGATATCCGTACCATCACACCAAAAGTGTGTGTTGCGCTATCAACCAGCGTGCTACTGGTGAATAGCGGTCGTTGCTCAGTTCAAATCATTGATCAGGACACAAAGGCTGTTGTTCGCTCAATGAGCACCACGGTAAAAGCATCACAGGTGCGTGTTGGTTCTGTACCAACAGTTGCCAGCCCAGTCATGTTTGCTCAAGCATCTGCAGTATTGAGCCCGGCTGGCTTGGTACAAGTTCAGAAGATTGCAAAAGCAGCCAAGAACGCAAGCCGCGTTGTTGTAATCGGTCACGCTGCCTCTCTCACAAATATCAGTCAATTCAGATTTGCAATTTCGCGAGAGCGTGCCGCTGCTGTAAAGGCTGCGCTTAAGAAAGCTGGTGTTACAGCTGCGATTGAAATCGTTGCTCAATCTGGCAACCAACCAAAGGCAACACAGAAGACCGAAAAAGCTCAGGCCAAAAACCGCCGTGCTGATGTGTACATTTTTCGCTGATGTGAACAACCCCTAGTGGGTCGATAAAAACGTTGGGTTAGGCCACGGTTGCTAGTAAAGCGGCCGTGGCCTTTCTCATTGCGTCAGTAGTGATGCCGGTTGGCAATGCGTCGCATGCGCGTTCAGCATCAGCTACAAAGGCACGAGCTTTTTCAATCGCAACGTCAACGCCACCATTCGTGCGGACAATTTTCAGCACCGTGTCACGTTCTTCAACGGATAACGGCTTTCCAAGAATTGACTTCAGTGTGTCAGCGTCTGTGCCACCCTTAGCCAACGTATGCAAGACAGGCAATGTGTACACGCCTTCTTTCATATCGTTGCCAGCTGGTTTGCCAAGTTCTTCGTCTGTGGCAGTGAGGTCTAATACGTCATCGACAATTTGGAACACCATGCCGTATGCAGTGCCATAGGCAGTAAGTGCATCAACAACAGCACGGTCATGACCGGCAACTAAACCACCAATGCGAGCTGCAGTCGAATACAACGCAGCAGTTTTGCCATCAATGGAATCAAGGTACGAATCAACTGTGCGCGCGACGTTGTACGTGTGGCGCAATTCTTCAATTTGACCCTCGCACAGACGGCCAATAGTGCGAGCCAACAATCCGGCTACTTCTGTGCCAAGAGAAGCGGCAATTTCTGAGGCCTTTGCCAACAAAAAGTCGCCAGCCAAAATGGCTTGCAGATTGCCCCAGCGTGCATTCACGGTTTCCACACCGCGGCGCAGATCAGATTCGTCCATTACGTCGTCGTGATACAGGGAACCAAGATGTACAAGTTCACACGAAATACCGCCGGCAATTGCCTCTTGCGTTGCAACCGCGTCATTACCTAATTGGGATCCGACAATGGTGAAAACAGGGCGCAACCGTTTCCCACCTGCCGAGATGAGATGTGACGCAATTTCGGTCATATACGCGTCTTTTGTGGTGACCGACGCCACCAGAGCCTTTTCCACCCGTTGGCGGTCTTTTTCCATAAAAGGCAGCGACAGAAGTGGCGACATAATCACGGTTTTTAGACTACGGGCTCTGCAGGGGTACTCATGCGCCGTACCGATACACTTTCTTTCAATATCCACCGATTCCGAATGGGGTGGCCCCACATGTTTGAACGCTTTACAGATCGTGCCCGCAGGGTTGTTGTGCTTGCCCAAGAAGAGGCGCGCCTTCTTAATCACTCGTACATCGGTACCGAGCACATTTTGCTCGGACTGATCCACGAAGGTGAAGGCGTTGCGGCAAAGGCACTTGAGTCTTTGTCCATCTCACTTGATGCAGTGCGCGCTCAAGTTGAAGAGATCATTGGCCAGGGTGGTTCGTCACCTTCAGGTCATATTCCTTTTACTCCTCGTGCCAAGAAGGTTCTCGAACTTTCATTGCGTGAAGCCCTTCAACTTGGTCACAACTACATCGGTACCGAGCACATCCTTCTTGGTCTTCTTCGTGAAGGTGAAGGCGTAGCTACTCAAGTTCTTGTGAAGTTGGGTGCCGACCTCGGCAAAGTTCGTCAGCAAGTCATTCAGTTGCTCTCTGGTTATCAGGGCCCAGGCACTAAAGGTGAAGCTGCGGGCAGTGCAGCAGCCCCTGGCACCA
>CAIZMV010000139.1 GCA_903934195.1 uncultured Acidimicrobiaceae bacterium
CTGTTGCCCGATAGCCTTGACTCCTATGTCGAAGAAGACCAAAAAGCGTAAGGCGCGCATGCGCCGCTCCAAGGCCAACCACGGCAAGCGTCCAAACATGGGTCGCGGCTAAGCCGACACCCATATGAGCCGCCTCGTTGCACTGCATGCAGGAGGCTCTTGTGAACCCTGGCAGAAGTTGGGGCTTTCATTTACTGGTAACTCTTGTCTGTTGGCTGATGTTGACCTGACCATCACAGACCACCCACTTGGGCTCTATTCCTGGACCATTGATGTCGGCGTTGATGATGTCTGTGAGATCGATGGCATCTCCACCACCCTTGTGTCGGCCTCTCCCGGCCATCCCGTTACTTCGAAGATCGGCTCTCACACCATCACTGGGCTTGACCACGTCGTTGTAAACACTGACAACCTTGACCGCACGTGTGCAGCTATCGAAGCGGTTCTTGGGCTTGATGTGCGCCGGGAACGCGAAGTTGGCAATGGCGTTGTGCAGCGATTCCACAAACTTGATAACACCATCATTGAAGTTGTCACAGGGCCACACATCACCACTGTTGGTGCGTCGCTTTGGGGCATGGTTGCAAGCATTGATGACTTGTTTGAATACTGCGAATCATTAGGTGATGACATTGCTTCGCCACCGAAACGTGCAACTCAACCTGGCCGCTATATCTCAACTGTGCGCGGAGCAACAGGCCTTGGCGTTCCGTTTGCAATGATGACACCGCATGTGCCTGGCATGGCAACACGCTGATTTAGTCAGACTCTTCGTCTTCGCCCGCAAGTTGTCGCAAGAACTGCTGACCAACGTTGCACGAGTCATTTGCCGGACACCATCTGCACTGAAAACCGGGTCGGACTTCTGGTTCGCGAGTTTTCAATACAAGATCTGCAATTAACAAAGTGCCCTGTGCAGTGCGACGAACAGCTGATTGCAGTAAGCCCTCTGTGACGTCTTCATCGTCAAGTCGAGCAGAGTCGAGTGAATACGAGGCAAGTCTGCGTGGCGCCTGGCGGCTACGCAATGTTTCGATAAGGGCATAGAAACGCAAGTCGTCACGGTGGGTTGGCGTGAGGCGGCCAGTTTTTAAGTCGATAATTACTTTTCGCCCTGGCCCACCAAGCACTAAGTCCATGCGGGATGTAAATAACACAGCTCCACCAAATAGTGAATAGGACGCTGAGTATTCGACCATCGGACGCCATTGGGGTTTGACGGGAGGGAAGCATTCAAGGAAATTTGAAACAGCGCCAACAACTGCTCCGCGTAATTCAGCAAGTTCATGTGCAGGCAAAGAGATGATGAAATCTGATGCGCTCTCGCGAGGGTTTTCAGCGACGCTAGTAATTGCTGCATCAACAATTTCTGAAGGAATAACTGGCCCGCGCCAGTTCAACAACAACTCGATGCCTTTATGCGCAATGGTGCCGCGCACTGTATTTATGTTCCACGCAAACTGAGCTTGTCTATTTAGAACGTGGTACTTCTCGCAGCCGTGAACAGTTGCAATGTGGTGCTTGTTTACACGCAATGGGTTTTCTGGCGTGAATAAATCTTTGATGGGAGCAAGCGCTTCAACAAGTTGCTCTTCGATTGATTCCACAATGTCGATAGACAACGGTTCCCAATCAGTGGGAACGCCAAGTGCCGAAATGACGGCCTGTTGCAACGGGTTGAGTTCTGTATCCACGACGCAGTAACGATAGGTCGCGGGAGTGTCGCAGAAGGGGAGA
>CAIZMV010000140.1 GCA_903934195.1 uncultured Acidimicrobiaceae bacterium
CGACCAGTTGCGCGTTACGAATGACGGTTTTCTTGCCGGTCTGCTCGGTGAGGCTCATGAAGTCAGTGTAGTTGCGGTTCTTTGCGGGGCTTTGACCGCGGGGAAAGCAAAAGCCCCGCGATTTACACCGCGGGGCTGTTACTCGGACTTGTCAACCCAAGAACTTAATCATAGGGCTGGCAATTTCTATATTGACCTTGTCACTTCAAAGGTGAGTATACGGGAAAAGCAAAAGCCCCGCGATTTGCACCGCGGGGCTCTTACCCAGACTTGTCATTCCAGTAGGAAGTCTATACAGAAAAAACAGAGGCGGAACCTTGCGGTTCCGCCTCTGACTACTTGGTCTGTCCTGCATTGTCAGTGCAGTAGAGCTGTGCACAAGCACTGCCGTTTGTTTTATGAGGAGCCGACGAGCGGAATTGAACCGCTGCCTTCAGAATGACAAGTCTGATGTGCTGCCACTACACCACATCGGCCTCAACAGTTATGTGTGAATCGGGTTTTGGTTTTGGAAAGAGAACTTAGGAGTTCAAGATTGCGATGACATCGTTATGCAACGCGGTGTTGGTGGAGATGGCAGAGTTGGCGCGCCAGTTAGGTGTGCCTGTGCGATCTGACAATGTTCCACCTGCCGCGTGAACGATGGGGACCAACGCTGCGATGTCGTAGGGCTCGAGCCCGATTGCATCAACTGCGATATCAACCGCACCTTGAGCAACCAACATGTGTTGCCAGAAGTCGCCAAAGCCGCGAACACGTTTCACGGTTTGCGTGAGGCGCGCAATGTTTTGGCTTTTGCCAGCACTGTTCCATGCATCGTTTGCCGTAATAGAGAGGTGAGAGTCATAGAGAGAAGTGACATCGCTGACATGAATGGCGTGTCCGTTGCAAAATGCTCCACTGCCTTCGTAGCCCCACCAGCGAGTTGCCATTGCAGGAGCAGAGACAACACCAAGTACGGGGCCGCGGTCACGATGAACGAGACCAATCAAGGTTGCCCATACGGGAACACCGCGCACAAAGTTTGATGTGCCGTCGATGGGGTCAATGACCCATGTGTATTCACCATCGCCACCGGAGCCATGTTCTTCTCCGTACCAAGCGTGGTGTGGGCGTTGCGCACGAATGAGATCCATGATGAGAGTTTCAGTGCCACGATCAACTTCGGTGACTTCGGTTTGGTTTGCTTTGAGGTCGACTGTGAAATTGCGAGCGGCAAAGCGGGGAAGAGTGAGAGCGTCAGCAGCATCGGCAAGCGACAACGCGAATTGCAGTTCATCTGCGAGGTCTATTGCGTTCGTGGCCATGTGTCAACCGTAGTGGCAGAGGCGCGCTGGGGGCGGGAGAAATGCAGGAGCCCTGACGCTTGCGCATCAGGGCTCTCAACATCAGACTCGTGACTCTGTTGTGAACGGTAGCGCTGAAAGCATCGCAGTAGTGCGGGATCGAAACACGCGAAATGCTTTATAAAGCGGGGTGTTCTGGTTCTTGACATCTGTCAGAACTGAGCTTTAGCATGCCTAAATGAATATTTCGTCCAAGTTTGTTTTGGGTTCTCGTAGGTCTGGCGGGGCGCTTCTTCTCGTCGGTGTCTTAGTTGGAGTCGCTGTTGGTGGTGGGGTTGGCGTAATTGCTGCGACATCAACAAAAACTGTGACGGTGTGTGCAGATAAAAAGACGAACGTGTTGCGGTATGCCAAGAATGGAAAGTGCGCAAAGACTGAAACAAAAGTTGTGTTGAACCAAACGGGTGTTGCGGGCGCGAAGGGTGACACGGGTGTAACTGGTGCGAAGGGTGCTGCGGGTGCGACTGGTGCGACTGGTGCGACTGGTGCGAAAGGTGACACGGGTGCAACTGGCGCTAAGGGTGACACGGGTGCTGCTGGCACGAATGGAACAGCTGGTGCAGATGGAACCGCAGGTGCGAAGGGTGACACTGGTGCTGCTGGTGCTTCGTCGCCAACTGGTTTTACGGCGCGCAGTGTGTGTGGATCAAATGGAACAACGTTGTGTGCTGTTGGTGTGCAAGGGCCTGGTGGTGGAGTGATTGTGTATGTTGACACAACCAATGAGATGCCTGCGTATGACTATTTAGAAGTCTCACCTGAGGATGTTTCAGCCGGTGTTGCATGGGCAAACTCAACAGCGAAGTGCGGCCCAGCAGTAAATGCTAATTGTCGGGAGTCGTTTTTGTCTGATGCTGGAAATTCTCTTAATTACTTTGGTGTAGGTATAGGACGTGAAGCGACAGCTCTGATTGTTGCTCGTCATAATGCAGGCAGTGTTGCCAAAACTGCGTATGCAGCGGGTATTGCTGATACTTATACAACAGCTACAGCGTCTGATTGGTTTTTGCCTTCCAAGGATGAACTGAACGAGGTATGTAAATATGCACGCGAGACAGGCCAGGCAGCTGGCGCCAGTATCGCATGCACTGGCGGAACGTTGCGAACGGGTGTTGGTGGTTTTGCTGCTGCCGGCTATTGGAGTTCAACTGAGGACGCCGCGACCAACGCGTGGTTCCATAACTTCGACACCGGGTCCCAGCACAGCTTCAATAAGGTCTCCAACTTCTACGTGCGTCCGGTACGGGCTTTTTAACTTTTCAGTTTCTTCTATTGCACGAGTCGTGTGACAGTTGCGGTGATTCCGGCAGCGTCGGGATCGAAACATGCGAAATGCCCTATAAAACGGGGTTTTCGGTTCTTGACATCTGTCAGAACTGTGCCCTACGATGCCTAGATGGATGTAACATTTAAGTCTGTTTTTGGCTCTCGGCGATCTGGTGGAGTGTTGTTACTCGTTGGCGTTTTGGCTGGAGTAACAGTTGGTGGTGGAGTTGGCGTCATTGCTTCTACGTCAACAAAAACTGTGACGGTGTGTGCAGATAAAAAGACAAATGTGTTGCGTTATGCCAAGAACGGCAAATGCGCAAAGACTGAAACAAAAGTCGTGTTGAATCAAACGGGTGCTGCGGGTGCGACTGGTGCGAAGGGCGACACAGGTGCTGCAGGTGCGAAGGGTGACACAGGTGCTGCAGGTGCAAAGGGCGACACTGGCGCAACTGGCGCAACTGGCGCAACGGGTGCTGCCGGCGCAAGTGCTCCTGTGGTAGCAGGCGCGAACTGCATAGGGACAAAGTGCGCCTACAAGATCGGTGACACTGGCCCCGGTGGCGGAATCATTTTCTTTGTTGATTACAACGATCAGTATGCAGGTCTGAATTATCTGGAAGCAGCGCCACAGGGTTGGAGTAATGGACTTTTAAACGTAAACCTGGGTGGTGTGACTGGAGAAACTCCTGGCA
>CAIZMV010000141.1 GCA_903934195.1 uncultured Acidimicrobiaceae bacterium
CCTTTCTATTTTTGGTTATTTTGTTGCGACTAGCGCAGAACACGCGCCGCAGTGTCCTCGATACACGATGTGGGCATCGCTAACCGAGAAATCGTCGAGGCCGCGCAATACAGGCGCCTTTGATACATACACATCGTGGACGTCACCACAACCATCACACACAGCATGATGATGGTCTGACACGTTCGGATCAAACCGCAGAGAGCCGGAACCGACCTCAATGGATTGCAGTTCGCCCATCTCGGCGAGGTCAGTCAATGTTTGGTACACGGTGCGCAATGAGATACCTGGCATAACGCTGGTAGCGGCACTGTGCAACGAGTCGGCCGTTGGGTGTGAGCTGTTGTCGTGAAGGAGCCGAAACAACAGTTGTCGTTGCGGAGTGACCTTTAGCCCTGCACTACGAAATGCAACGGTGAGTTCCTCTGGTGATCGCATGGGAAAAACCTTATCTGCATGAATTGCTAATTAGCAATGATTGTTATTTGTTAATAAGGTCACAGCCCGGGGCTCAGAATTCCTTCAATAGCCCAGAGCACATAGGCTCTGTCCCGTGTCAACCCCTCACAATTTCTCCCGGCCCGTATCCCTTTCACGCCTTTCCAGCGAAGAATTTGATGTTGTTGTCATCGGCGGAGGAATCACCGGAGCTGGTGTTGTTCTTGATGCAGCCTCCCGCGGTCTGCGCGCCTGCCTTCTCGAGCGTGACGACTTCGCCTCTGGCACATCATCGAAGTCATCGAAATTGATTCACGGCGGATTGCGCTATCTCCAACAGGGCGACGTTCGCCTCGTGTATCAAGCATTACGTGAACGTAAGCGTTTGCGCCGAAATGCTCCGCACCTGGTTCATGTGCTTCCCTTCATGATTCCAATTCTTACGAAGAACAGCGTTGTGTCGAAAAAGATTGCTCGTGCACTTGGTTCTGCAATGTGGATGTATGACCTCACCGGCGGATGGCGTATCGGACGACTTCATCGCCGTCTTTCTGCCGACACAGCCTTTGCTCATTTACCAACAATGGCTCGCGAGAAGTTGTCGTCTGCATACATGTACTACGACGCCGAAGCTGATGATGCTCGCCTCACACTTGCCGTGTTGCGCAGTGCTGCAGACAACGGTGCAGCAATTGCCAACCAATGCCGAGTTGAAGGAATTGATTCAGTTAATCGCACTCAACATTCAGTTCGTGTGCACGATCTTGTTGGAGACACCCATTTCACTATCCGCACCAAAGCAGTAGTTAACGCAACAGGCGTATGGGCAGATGATGTTCGCGCCCTTGATGAAGCCTCGCACCCAGACACCATTCGCCCGGCAAAGGGTGTTCACCTCACAGTGCCCTGGGACAAAGTACGCAATGACATTGCAGTTGTTATTCCAGTACCAAGTGATAAGCGCAGCTTGTTTGTAGTTCCCTGGATCTCTCGCGGCGACGGCACATACCAATTCACGTATATCGGCACAACCGACACCGATTACAAAGGCCCTGTCAACGATCCACAGTGCACACGTGACGACATTGAATATGTGCTTGCAGCACTGAACGCAACCGTCAACACTGACGTCACCTTTGAAGACGTAACGGGAGTCTGGTCTGGCCTTCGTCCTCTCGTAAAGATGGATGACTCTTCCGCAAAAGCTGGCCGCACTGCTGATCTCAGCCGTCGCCATCGTGTGTTCACGTCTGACAACGGAGTCGTCACAGTGACTGGTGGAAAACTCACCACGTATCGCGAGATGGCACAGGATGCTGTTGATGCTGTTTCTGAAGTCTTGGGTACCAAGACGCGTTGCCACACTCGTTCATTGTCCCTACATGGCGCAAAAGGTCGCAGTATCCGTGCATCGCAACGCGATCATCACCTTGATGGCCGTTACGGAAGCGATTCTGCAGAAATAGCTGCCCTTATTGCTAACGACCCATCACTCTCTGGACCATTGGTAGACGGACTTCCCTATTTGCGCGCAGAAGCGGTGTACGCAGTTACACACGAAATGGCAACATCAATTGACGACGTACTCAGTCGACGCACTCGCGCTCGTTTACTGAATCGCCGTGCAAGCGTTACTGCTGCACGCGCCACTGCAGAACTCATTTCTCCACTCCTTGGGTGGGACGATGCACAGAGCTCAGCAAGTATCGCTGAGTTTGTTGACGCATGCGCTCGTGAAGACGCAGCTGCAATGGTCACAGAACAAGAATTCATCGACTCACACAAGGGATAACTAATGAGCATTCATACATTTTCAACCAAGGCCACTGAGCCAATCGAATTTGGTGGCGACCCAGCACTTGCAACGTCTCATCTTCCTAGCCCTGGTCGTGCGTTAACTGCCACAGAGGCGAAAGAGATTGGTGCAATCTGCGACACCACTGTCGATGCAGCAGAACGCGCGCAACATGGCCGCGACTGGTGGCCATTGTCGCTTCGGTGGTCACTGCGCAATGAAGTGCCACAGATTCCGGCTGTTGTCTGTCGCCCTAAAAATACGCAAGAAGTTTCTATCTTGTTGGCGTATTGCAATGACCACAAAATTCCTGTCACCCCATCGGGTGGACGCAGCGGAGTATGCGGTGCAGCAATCCCTCTATTTGGTGGAGTTGCTCTCGACATGACACAGATGCAAGGCATCGAATCAATTGATGAAGTGTCTGGCATTGTTGAAACGTTGTCTGGCACATTTGGTCCTGACCTTGAAAAAGCTGTTCGTACTCACGGGCTCACCATTGGGCATTACCCACAATCATTCGACATCGCCACAGTTGGCGGTTGGGTTGCATGCCGCGGAGCAGGTCAGTACTCAACGCGCTACGGAAAATTAGACGACATGGTGCACGCGCTTGAAGCAGTACTTGCTGATGGCACAATCATTCGTACAGGCGGAGCGCCAGCTGGTGCAGTAGGGCCAGACATTTCTCAACTACTTCTTGGCAATGAAGGAACTCTTGCTGTGATCACACGTGTGTGGCTGCGCGCTCATCCGCTTCCTGAAGTTGAACGTCGTGCAGCATTTGTATTCACTTCGTTTTCTGACGGCATCGAAGCATGTCGTCGCATTATTCGCGCTGGCGCAACACCTGCCGTTTTACGTTTGTATGACGGAGCAGAGAGCAAGCGTTCTCATGGTGGCGATGGCACACAATGCACACTCCTCGTCCTTGACGAAGGAACCGAATCAATCGTTGACGGAACTATGAGCGTTGTGTTTGACACGTGTAAAGAAATGGGTGCAGCCGACGGCGACGTGGCACTTATCGAAGCATGGATGCATCACCGAAACGACACAAGCGGACTACAAGCCCTAACACGCAAGGGCTTTGTTGTTGACACCATGGAAGTAGCAGCCAATTGGGGTCACCTTGATTCGGTAGTCGAAGCAGTGGAATCAGCAATGCTTGCGGTACCTCACGCGCGTTCAGCAACATGCCACTTGTCGCACAGCTACATAGAAGGAGCTTGCGTGTACTTCACATTTGCAGCAACTCCTGAAGAAGCAGATTTTGAAAGCACATATCTAGCAATGTGGAAAGCAGGCCAAGAGGCTGGTCTTAAGTCCGGAGCCAACTTGTCTCACCACCACGGCATCGGATACAGCAGATCGCAATTCATGGAACAGGCACTCGGAACAAGCATGGGCGTTTTGCGTGCAGTCAAAAAAGCACTTGATCCGAATGGCATCTTGAACCCCGGCAAGCTCGGACTATGAGAACCCTTGTCATCGATGTAGGAACTAGCGGACTTCGTGCCGCAATCGTTCACGATGACACAACAGTCACTGATCTCCATTACGAAGAGTTTGCCCCAGATAGCCCATTTGCAGGGCTTGTTGAATTCGATGCAACCGCAATGTATGCAGCTGTTCATCGTGTCGCGGTAGCAGCATTAGCTTCTGGTCCCGTCACTGCTGTTGGCATCACTACACAACGTGCATCAACAATTATTTGGCGCGCATCAACAGGTAAGCCCATTGGTCCGTCACTCGGCTGGCAAGACTTGCGCACAGTTGGTGAGTGCATGGCAGCACGTGCGGAACATGGTTTTACATTTGCACCAAACCAAACCGCTACGAAGGCCGTGTGGATGCTTTCTAACTACATCTCGGATGCCAACGAACGCAACAGCGACGATCTTCGTATCGGCACAGTTGAATCCTGGATCGTGTACAACCTCACACAAGGTGCTCACCACGTCACAGACCACACCAATGCAGCAGTCACTGGTCTCACAATCCCTGACGGAACATCGTGGAACAGCACAATGCTCGCAACTCTCGGTATTGCAGAACACCAACTCCCTCGCATTGTTGATTCCATGGGATTCATTGGTGACGCCACAGACCTTCCCGGTGCACCACCAATCCTGGCTATTGCCGGAGACCAGCAAGCGTCATTAGTAGGTCAGGGCTGCATCGTGCCCGGAATGGCAAAGATCACGTTCGGTACTGGTGGCATGTTGGACATGTTTGTCGGAGACAAGCCGCCGAGTTCTGCACAACGTAATCACGGTGGAACATTTCCCATCGTTGCGTTTAGTCGTGGCGGAAAAATCTCTTATGGCACAGAAGCAATCATGTTGTCAGCAGGCACAAACATCGAATGGCTACGTGACGACATGGGGCTTATTGCAAATGCCGCTGAATCTCACACGCTTGCAGCATCCGTTCCTACAACCGATGGCGTGGCATACGTACCAGCACTTCTCGGACTCGGCACGCCATTCTGGGATTACGGCGCACGTGGTGCACTGTTCGGAATCACACGCGGTACCACTCGCGCACACATCGTGCGAGCTGTTCTTGAAGGAGTCGCACATCGCGGCGCTGACCTGGTCGACTCTGCAGAAAAAGACTCGGGACTTTCCATCGCTGAAATCCGTATTGACGGCGGCATGAGCCGTAATCCGACCTTTGTTCAAGCCCTGGCCGATGCCACTGGTCGCCCCGTTCGCGTGTCACCCATCTCTGAAGCCACCACATTGGGCGCCGGTTTCATGGCAGGCACTGAATCGGGACAATGGCACAATCTCGAAGCCGCAGCCGAAGCCCTCTCAGGGGCGCCTGTCACCCCACCATTAGGTGAGCCGGGGATTTCCCGACAACAATGGTCACAGGCGGTTTCTCGATCCCGCTCCTGGATACCCGAACTCTCATCACTGGACTTCTAGTGTTGTGATGCG
>CAIZMV010000142.1 GCA_903934195.1 uncultured Acidimicrobiaceae bacterium
ACCAACCATCTCGACCTGCCAGCTATCGAACAACTAGAGCAAGCACTCGAGACCTTTGGCGGCACAGTCCTTCTTGTCACTCACGACAGATCACTTCTTGATTCAGTACGCATCACTCGTACGGTCACTCTTGAAGCAGGCCGCATAGTGAGCGACCTCGCAACGTGAACTGATACAACAGAGACATGGAAATTCTCTTTGTTGCAGGCTTTGCCCCTATTGTTCCTAACCCTGCCGAAGGCGCGTCTTTTTATCGCGACACCCTCGGACTTCCATTACAAGTCGTGTCCGGCGACTACATAGCTGTTGACGGTTTTGATGGCAGCAAACACCTTGGAGTGTGGCCACTTGCCGATGCAGCCCAATCCTGCTTTGGCACAACTGAATGGCCGGCCCACATTCCCGTTCCACAGGCAACTATTGAATTCGAAGTGAAAGATGTCGATGCTGCCGTTGCAGAACTGAAAGCAAAAGGCCACACACTTATTCATGACACGCGCGTTGAACCTTGGGGTCAAACAATTGCCCGTCTTTTAGGCCCTGAAGGCTTACTTGTGGGCCTCTGCATTACGCCCTGGCTACACGCCAGTTAGATAAAGCGAGCCCACTCGTCAACGGGCATGCGCTCTGAACGAAGCGAGTTAATTGGTGCTGAAGTATCGGCGTAACCAATCGCCATGCCGCAGAACAACATCTCATTTTCTGGTGCACCAACAAATGTTGATACAGCCTGATGGCGTGAAGACCAATATTCCTGTGCACATGTTGCAAGACCATTCTCTACTGCCAACAACATAAATGTCTGCAAGAACATGCCAAGGTCTGACCACTGTGGTGGCCCCATCTGGCGATCAATGAAACAAAACATAGCTGCTGGCGCGCTGAAGAAATCATTGTTGTGCGCGAACTGGCGCAATCTGCCCGGCTTGTCCTCGCGTGCGATGCCAAGAGTTGCATACATCTGCTCACCAATGGTGAAACGGTTTGTGCGGTACGGCTCTGTGATGCTCTTCGGGTAGACGTCGTACTCAGGTGCTTCAACCAGTGGCTGAGTTGTCAAGAACTCACGCATACGTGTCAACGATTCGCCGTTCACCACATAGATACGCCACGGCTGCACATTGCCACCACTAGGTGAACGTGAGGCATCAGACAACAAGGACCGCAATTGGTCATCAGAGACCGCAGTGGGAAGAAACTGGCGAACCGACAAGCGGGCATTTACTGCATCAACAACATTCATGGCTCTGAACCCTAGTTCCCGCCCAGTCTCAGCCACTACTTGTGGCAAGATTCAGGCACTACATCTTTGCGAGGAACCCTCATGGATACATCACTAAACAAACTGCGGACACTGAACCGCACCGCAGGTCTTTTGCATCTGGCTTCTTTCATTGCAATCATCCTGCTCGCCAACGATGCTTCACTGCCTGTGAACGCGACATACATGACAGAAGCGCCTGGCACCGGCAGCTTCTCTTCACCGGTTCAGTTGTTTAACCTCAACATCAGCTACATGGTCGCAGCGTTTCTGTTCTTGTCGGCCTTCTTTCATTTCTTCATCACATCGGGCGGAAACTTTGCCCGCTACACAGATGGACTAAGCAAACACATCAACGTGTATCGATGGGTGGAATACTCACTGTCGTCATCAATCATGATCATCGTGATTCTGCAACTCAACGGCGTTACCCAAATCTCTACACTCATTGCCGTATTTGGAGTCAACGTGTCAATGATTCTGTTCGGATGGCTGCAAGAGAAATACACAACCCCCGGCAATGGCGATCTTCTCCCCTTCTGGTTCGGCTGTATCGCCGGCATCGTTCCGTGGATTGTGGTGGTATTCAATCTTCTTCACCCCAAAGGCCCATCAGACGCTTCGGCTCCTGCCTGGGTGATCGGCATCGTTGTCTCGTTGTTTGTCTTGTTTAACTGCTTCGCAATTGTGCAGTGGAAGCAATATAAGGCAAAGGGCAAGTGGGCCAACTACCTCCATGGCGAGCGCATCTATATCGTGCTCAGCCTGGTCGCAAAGTCCTTGCTGGCATGGCAGGTCTTCTCTGGCGCACTTGCCTCGTAGGCAACAAAACCATCGAAAAATAGTCCTACACTGACTCATATGTCGACACCAGTTCTCACCATGTACAGCACCACTTGGTGCGGCCCTTGCAAGCGTCTGAAGTCAGACCTTGAAAAATCAGGTATCCCTTTCACGCAGATCGACATCGAGTCAGATGAGAATGCAGCTGCATTAATTGAGTCGATCAACAATGGCAATCGCACGGTTCCTACTCTTGTATTCAACGATGGAACGTCAATGACAAACCCATCAGTCGCAAGAGTTAAAGAGCACCTCGGTCTCTAATTTTCTTGAATGACCACCTGGCCCATTCAAGTAATACGTCGCACTGTCGAAGCTTTCTCTGACCTCGGAGATCCTGTTCGTGCCGACGGGCAAGCGAACTACATGAAGCACGTTGCCCCATTCCTTGGTATTGCAACGCCTGAAAGACGAGTAGCGACTAAGCAAGCCTGGAGAGAGTTACCCAGACCTTCTAGTGACGAGTTAGGCAAAGCTGCATTGCAACTTTTCAAAAAACCAGAGCGGGAATTCCACTACGCAGCGTGCGACTTAATCCATAATTACATCGCCGTCGCTGACGAGTCTTTCATTGCCGATTATCTCGAGCCATTGCTCACTATGAAACCTTGGTGGGACACAGTCGATGGCCTAGTGAACGC
>CAIZMV010000143.1 GCA_903934195.1 uncultured Acidimicrobiaceae bacterium
AGACCAGGAATATTCCGGTGCTGGTGCAGCTATTGGTGCACTGCACATCATTCAGCCCGAAGTACAGAAGCGCACGATTGAAGGCATCGATACTTCGTGGGCAATCACTGGCCCACCTGCATTGTGTGTTTTCTTTGCTCGCCTTGGTGTGTACGGCGGTCCGTTTGATCTTGTCGTGTCTGGCATTAACCCAGGCGCAAACGTTGGCCGTGCGGTGTACCACTCAGGCACAGTTGGTGCAGCAGTTACTGCACGTAACGGCGGAGTTAGTGGAATTGCAATCAGTCAGGCAGTAACCGGTTTCGGTGCTGAAGGCCAAGGTTGGGACGAAGCGTTGATAGGTCAGCAATGGGATTCAGCAGCAACAGTTGCACAGCGTGTAGTTGAAGGTTGGATTGCAGACCGACCAAAGGAGGCAGTCGTTATCAACGTGAATGTTCCGAACTGTGCCGTGGCAGACATGAAGGGTTGGCGACGTACTGAAATTGGGCACATTGTTCCCGTAGCAATGGCGACGGCAGATCTTGAAGCCAAAGAAGGCCACGAAGGTGCTTTCTATGTACGAATGAATTACGGCGCGCAAGCGCAAATGCCAGGCGACACTGATGGTGGTGCTGTAGAAAATGGTGAAGTTGCAATTACATACATCGGACGTTTCAACGATGTTCCCGAGCAAGGTTCAGATGCAATGGACAGTGCCCTCACAGACCTTGTTGGTGTTGCGAATACTCTGCACTCATAAGGACCACCATTTCTCACCACTACGGTGAAGGAATGGCTGATTGGCAAGATCTCACTCGTCGCGCATCATTTGCGTCGCACCAACTACTGGGCTGGATCTTCTGGGATCCGCGCGCGAAAGACAATCTCGCTGCACTTGGTGTGCCTGATGGCATTGGTCACTACATCGTGAACCGTGGCGCACCCTTAGCGCCAGCAGGTGCAGAAGCATTGTTCGCTGCGTTCTACACAATCAAGCGTGAGTTTGTTCACTTCGCACTAAACAATGCAGCAACGTACATCACTGATTGGCACGAAGTCACAGTTGCGCGTGATGCAGCAGTGCGTGCTGGTCTTGAAGAAATGACCCCGCAGATGATTGCACCATTTGGGGCATTGGCAGATGACTTATGGAAAACAGTTGATGCGATTCCTGCAAGTGGGCGTGTGCTGTTTGCTGCTCATAAGTCATGGCCACGACCAACTGACCCGTTGATGTCTGCATGGAACGCGTTGAATTGCATTCGCGAATGGCGTGGCGACACACACTTTGGAATTCTGTTGAACGACAACATTGGCGTGGTGGAAGCCGGGCTTCTGCATGATGCATGGATGGGTTACCCCAAAGAATGGATTCCTCGCAGTCGAGGTGCAGATGATGCTGAAATTCTGGCAGCACTCGACAATTTGTCATCACGCGGATTTGTCACTGATGGCGTTGTCAACGATGCAGGTGTCGAGTATCGAGTCGATCTTGAACGCCGCACAGATGTCTTGTGTGAAATTCCGTGGCGACACTTCGGCGAAAAGAACACAGTTGAGTTGTTATCTATTCTTGAACCTGTTGGTGAACGCTATGTGCAGCGCATCAACGAGAATGCTGGTGAGAACTGGATGCCGGCAGCTAGGCCCCGTCGCCGCTAAACCGAATGCGGTAAACCAATTCGTACGGAAACACCCGGCGAATACATAACGTGCGCATCACCTGTTGGTGCAGGTAGGCCAGCAGCTATTACCAGCGTGTCGTTTACATGCTCAAGTGTCGCAGTATGCAGAATCCATGTCTCATGATCAACTGGTGCGTATCGCAGACCTTTGCCGAACCCCTTTGAGTACAAACCCCACCGTGCAGACAAGAACACTGACAACTCATCAGGCTGTTCAATACGTTCGCCGATTGAAACACGAATAGATGTAGACGCAACATGTGGCCAACGACGCCTCACTGTGGTGGTGAGTGATTCAGAAGTCACCACATGCGATGCACTTCCCCAGCAGTAGGGCAAGAAATATGAAGCTCGCGCTGCAAGTGCTGGAAG
>CAIZMV010000144.1 GCA_903934195.1 uncultured Acidimicrobiaceae bacterium
AGAAGATCGTCAAGAGTCGGATTGGTCATCATGCTGGTACCCCCGCATATCCCATGAGCTGCGCCATTGCTGGGAACGCTCCCATACTTGATTGAGCTACGTAGAACGGAAGTAACAACATGTACTCCTTGTTTACGCGACGTGAAACAAATTGTTGAACTGGAACCGCTATTTGCATGGTGCCAAAAAGTGTGAAGTACCCAAGTTCTTCTGGTGTGATGTCATTTCCAGTGAGCTTGTTGTAATAGGAAAGGAAACCACCTTCCTTTTTCGGATAATCCATAACGTGTGAGTTACTAATCACGTCCATCAGAACCATCCAGCCAAGATCTTCACGTGGATCACCGACACGACTAGCTTCCCAGTCAATCAGAGCTGAAACTTGCCCGTCTTTGTACAAGAAATTCGCAGGGTTGAAGTCTCCATGAACGATTGACAGTGGCATGGCACGTGGCTTATTACGGCGCAATGTGTACACAGCATCAAGCGCAATCATCAAGATTGGATCGAAGTTAAGAGTGGGGTACGAAGATTCAAAGAATTCAATAGTTGAATCCATAAACGAATCCCAAGAATCAATCTTGATTCCACGGTGAAACGGATCCGATAATTCCCCATTGGGGTCAATCTTGTTGATCGGACACTTATGAAGTTCAACAAGGGTCTCACACAAATGCTTGATAACACTTTCCGCTTGGTCTTCATCGGCACCGCCGTTAAACAGAGCAGATGTTTGGCCGCTTCCCGATGCGCGCTCAATGATCATCGCTGGCTCGCCAAAATGTTTTGGATCCATTTCATAGCCATAGCTCTGACTAACCGGAATAGTGGTGCGAAGCCGCAGCGACTCGATGAGGTTGTGTTCAACCGCTCTGTCAGTGTGAAGAATTGCTTCCACGTCTGGCGGATCTTTGCGCAAGATAAGAGGCATCACTTCCTCTTTGCCACTACGTGTTACACGGGCATCACATTTGAAAGTTTCCCGTGAGAAACCACCAGCTATTTGTTGAAAATCTTCAACAACAATGCTTGTGGCATCTGGCAAAATACGTTCCAAGAACGTCACTATTGATTGTTCCATCAGTCCCCCCGGTTGATCAAACTTTTTCAAGAGTGTAGACCAAGTAAACAAAGGGCAAATTCACGATGCCGCCAAGGGGGCGCACGGTAGTCACCTAGGTCTCCTAGGCAGTTAGCCTTGCGCTATGGCAACACCACGCGAGGTCTGGCAGAAGGCTTTTTCTGAATCTTCCGTGCGTCCCGGTGCGTACGAAACCATTTCAGGTATTCCACTGGAACCTGTCTACGGGCCTGATGACGGTGAATTCCCCGGCGTCTACCCATACACGCGCGGGCCATATGCCTCTATGTACCGATCGAAGTTGTGGACCATGCGTATGTTCGCTGGGTTCGGCACAGCTGACGACACCAATAAGCGATTTAAAGACATCATCAACTCAGGCGGCGATGGGCTGTCAACCGCGTTCGACATGCCCACACTCTTAGGTCTTGACAGTGACGACACCATGTCACTCGGCGAAGTAGGACGATGTGGCGTCGCCATTGACACCGTGGAAGATATGGATGATCTGTATCGCGACATTGACTTGGGCAAGATAACAACTTCAATGACTATCAACTCTCCGGCTGCGGTGTTGTTGTCAATGTTCATTGCTCAGGCTGAACGCAATGGCACTCCCCGTGCACGTCTTGGTGGCACATTGCAGAACGACATCTTGAAGGAATACCAAGCGCAAAAG
>CAIZMV010000145.1 GCA_903934195.1 uncultured Acidimicrobiaceae bacterium
CATTCATGGGGTCCACGTTTCTGGCAAGCACCGTGGTACTACCGCTGGCTCACTGCAAACTTCGGAGAAAACCTTGGCTTCATGGCAAGCCGTGTTGCCAAAAGAGACTCTGCGGGTTCACGCGGCGGGTTTGTGTGGGACAACGGTCAGATTCACTTGTGTGATGACGTACAAATATCAACTGTCACAGTTGGTGAAGATAACTACCACGACAAAGTAACTGGCGTCATTAAGTCATCAAAGTCAAACAAAGAGTGGAACTTTGAAGGCGAAGTCACAAGCCTCATTCCTCTTCGTAATCGTCGCCAAGACCCCGACGGCAATTGGCTGATGACACGCATTAGTGAAGGCATGACCAAGTGGCGTATCACTTCTGGAGAACATGAAGGCGCAACCGGTTTCGGAATGTCTGAATATCTCGACCAAATCATCGACGACGCACCAGTAGGTATTGCCGAGTAGCAACTCGCTACCCACAATCGTTGACACATTGGGTGGGTACTGTGCGGGTATGCGCATTCCCCGTTTAGTTCTTACTCTTCTTCTTGTCGGCACTCCGGTTGCCGCCGTGGTTGCCACAGCATCAGTCGCTTCGGCTGATCCGTTCACATATACAAGTGTCGAAGTTGGCAACTCCGCGGTGTGCGCCGTCACAACTGACGGCACTGCGGTGTGCTGGGGAAGCAACCGCGATCAATACCTCATTGCTTCATCGAGAGAACTGAACATAACAACCCCCACAAAGGTGCCACTACCAAACAATGATCGCTTCGTCACGCTTGATGGCGGAGCAAACCGCACATGGTGTGGTCTTGCTGTTTCCGGAAAGGTCTACTGCTGGGGCGATCACCACACCGGGAGTTATTTCTCACCAAGTTCTCGAACACCCGTTGCTGTTGAGTTCCCTCATGAAATGACAATTACCGAAGTTCATAGCGGTTATAGCAACGGTTGCGCCATCAACACAGACGCCGAACTGTGGTGCTGGGGAGACATTCTTGAATCTGGAAGTGGACAAACAGAACCAATGCGCACACCAGTAAAGGTTGCGATGCCAAACAATGAACGAGTCATCGACTTTGACAACGGTGGTGCGTCGTGTGCTGTTACTGATCTCGGAAACATCTATTGCTGGGGCCACTCAAACGGTGCAGGTCAATTAGGAATCGGATATGTCAACAACTTTGCATATGCAGTGTCCGTTACCCCACTCAAAGTTCTCACACCTGCCGGAGTTCAATTTGCCTCTGTTACAACTGGTCTTGAACATTCCTGTGCTTTATCCACGACTGGAACCGGATATTGCTGGGGTGACAACTACGAGGGACTCTTTGGAAACGACTCGTACGCCGACAGTTCTGTGCCTACACCGATGGTGGTACCAAACAATGAAAAACTCTCACAAATTTCCACTGGCTGGTATCACACCTGTGTCATAACCGTTTCTGGCTCATCCTGGTGTTTTGGCCGCGGTGGGTTTGGTGAACTTGGCACAGGCACAACACTCGGTGGCAAGACCTACAGGGCTCCACTTGTTCGTTCAGGAATTCAATTCTCTAAAATCAGCGCAGCCATCGGAACTACCTGCGGCATAGACCAATTCAGCAAAATCTGGTGTTGGGGTGGAGCGAACTGGGGTACCAGTGGCAATGGAAAACTTGAGGCTTCTCTATTTCCCGCAGTCATTTTGCCCGTGGGCACTCCCACTGTCTCGCTTGATTCCACCACCAATGTTGATGCTGAAACAGCAACCGTACGCGGCACTGTCAACGCAAATGGCAATTCCACACGTATGACAGTTGAGTATTCAACCTCGGCAACATTCGCTTCTTCAACCAGTGTCTCAGTCTTCACAGTGTTACGTGACGGCAATTACTCCCCCATCGCTATTCCCACAGATCTCAGTTCACTCGCGCCACGTACTGCGTATTACGCACGAATGACTGCCACCAATACTTTTGGTTCAACAGTAAGCAATGTCATTTCCTTCACCACTCTTGGCACTGAACCGGTTGTTACCGGTCTGATTATCTCCGATATCACTGGCAACGAGGCAAACATTTCGGTATCCGTGAATCCTGGGCGTTTGTCCACGACTTCTGTTCTTGAATTCTCAACCGACAATAGGTTCGTCACAAACGTCACCCCAGTTGCACTTAGTTCAACCAAAGGGTCAGACACCCAGGCTCTCACCACATCGCTCACTGAACTTCGTGCTCGCACCACGTATTACACACGAGTAACTTCTACCAACCAACTGGGCAGCGCTTCGTCAAGCACTGAATCATTCACCACCATCGGAGACCTTCCACGTGCTGCACTGTCATCAGTTGATAGTTCACTCACCTCAGTTTCTGCGACTGTGACAGTTAAAACAGGACTTCTGTCAGGAACTGTGCACCTGGAAGCTTCTACTGACCGCAGTTTTGAAAAGTCATCATCGTCCAACGTCGGAACCTTTGTCAGTGGCGGCCCTACTCAGCATTCGCTCTCAGTGACCGGCCTCACTAACCGAACTGATTACTTCATTCGTGCGGTAGCCACAAATGAACTCGGGTCGTTCACCACAGCAATACAAAGCGTGCGTACAGCCGGTGGAATTCCAGTTATTGACAGCGTCTCAGTCACACCATCAACTAGCAATGCTTCATTATCCGTTTCAATCGATACCACCGGTCTTGACACGTTTGTTACTGCCGAGATCTCCACACAAGCAGACTTTTCAGACACGACGGAGTACTTCTTGTACTCAGGAACTTCCAGTGGCGCCTACACAGTCACTCTTATGAATTTGCTTCCACGAGTCACTTATTTCCTTCGAATCACTGCAACTAATGATTCCGGCACCGTACTCAGTGCGACCAAGACCTTCGTGGCTGTGACACCTCTCGGGATTGTCATCAATGACGACGACGAAACTGCTCAATCACCAAGCGTTGAGTTGTCATTCACTGCGCCAGCGCGCACATCTGCAATTCGCGTATCCAACTACACCGATTTCTCACACGCTCGCGTCGTCCCCACCACAACAAGCCTCACGTGGAAATTGCTCGAACCTAAAGGACCACGTTCAACTCGTACTGTGTGGGTGCAGTTCATCTCGTCAGACGGAACAGTGACTCAGTATTCCGACTCTATTGATGTGATGATCGACGAGCCCGAACCAACGCCAACCACAACAACTGTTCCGACAGTCACCTCAACGACCGTTCCTTCGGTCACCACAAGCACCACCTCAACTACCACCACTGTTCCCGAAGTTTCGGTCGCTACTACTCTTTCTGCAATACAACCAGTAGTTGTTGCTAGGTCATACGCGCCAGTTCGTAGCGCAACTGTTGTGCCTCGACAGAATCAATCGAATATCAAGAAGATACAAACCAAGATTGGTAAGAAGATTTCGACACGAACTGTCGTAGCTACGAAATCAGGCAAGTACATCATTGTCTTTCCAAAGGGAATCAAATCAATGAGCGTTCGTTTCGTTGGCAAGTCTGGTTTGGTATCAGCTTGGTCTCGTATTGCGGCACCGTAGTAGTGTCGTGATTGTCAGTTGTTAGCTGTCCGATTCAGGAATTGCTCTGCAACGTCTGCACTGCCGATCACTTCAAGTGACGACATAGGAATTCTGCGCCATAGGCCCAGCAACAGCTGTGATGCAGAGCCCCGTATTGCGCAATCACCTTTGGCGTGTTCGCGTGTCACAACAACATCTGATGATTCAGTGGGAACAATCAACCATTCACCGTCTACGTCGGTGCAATGAATATGCACTGAGCCACTGAGGGGGCCTTCCTCGTCACGCGTATTGCTCTTCACCATTACATGCACGAACTCATCTATGCCGTCGCTCGCTAGTGCAGCGTCAATCTCGGAACAAATACCCACAGCCACATGCGCATCCCATGCGTGCACAGCGGTCTCATGTGCCATGCGCCGAATCACCCACGCAATGTCTTGCACACCTGCCCATGTCCAGCATGAACGGGCGGGATCAAGTGAAGACAACACGCCAATCAAGTCATCAAGGCCTGTGCGGTATTCAGACAGCAGATCGTTATCAGCTGGTTTCGAACGAGGCACATAATCGTCCGGATTCATGATGTGAGTTTGCGCAATGAACTTCCATGAGTAATGGACCTCGATCATGTGCCACAACAAGTCAGAACCAACCCATGGTTCACACGAAGCAACCGGTGCATTCAATGCCTGTGCAATCGAATCAGCGAACGCGTCGCCCTCGCGTCGCAACACCGCGAGATATTCAGTGGTAGTCAACATGTCCTAGCGCGACGTACTAAATCGCACGTGTGGCATCAGCCAATTCTTGCCACTGTTTCATTGGCAAAGTACCTGGGGCATCAGTTAGAACTTGCACACACACATGGTCTGCACCGGAATCAAGATGAGCCTTCACTCGAGCAGTTATTTGCTCGGTTGTGCCCCATGCAACAATCGCATCAACAACGCGGTCTTCCTGATTTGCTACTTCATCTGCATTGAAGCCAAGACGCACAAGATTGTTTACGTAGTTCGGCAAACGTGTGTAGGTGTTCATGTGCTGACGAGCAATCGCGCGTGCCTTCGTAGGGTCTGTTTCAAAAACCACAGCTTGTTCTGGGGCCAACAATGCATCAGGACCCATTACCCCACGTGCCATTGCTGTGTGTTCCACAGGAATGAAATATGGGTGTGCACCAGCGCACCGTTCTGCAGCAAGTTTCAACATCTTTGGTCCTAATGCAGCAAGAACACGAAGTGGTGGCGTACTTGGAGCTGGAGAGAAGTAAATGCCAGCGTCCATAGCGTCGAGGTATTCAACCATCGTGGAATATGGCTTGTCGTAGTTTCCCTTGTGAACACCAGTCACCATTGGCGCATGACTAACGCCCATTCCCAAAACGAAACGATTCGGGAAAGCCTCGGAAACTGTCTTCCAGCCAGCCTGCATTGTTTGGGCTGTGCGAGCATGAATGCTTGCGATTCCAGTAGCAAGAATCATGTTCTTGGTGGCAGACAGCAACAGTGATGTTGATGCAAATGGTTCACGCAACACAGCTTCAGGAACCCACACGGTGCCGAAACCCATGGCTTCTACTTGGGCGATTGCATCCTGCGCTTTCGCCATTGGTTGCAGGTCAAAGTCTGCAGTCCATAGTCCGACGCGTCCAAGATTGATTTTGCTCATGGCCTAAACGCTAGAGGATTCCCCTCTCGAAATCGTTAGCGCTGCAGCAGCCAATCGTCAATGAGACGGCGTGCAATTGAGATTGATCCTGGAATCATGGGCAGGTCGTCCCTGGTGTACCAATTTGCATCGGCAATTTCAGTGGTATCGCACACGATGTCGCCGGATACGTAGTTTGCCCGAAAGCCCAGCATCAGGGAGTTAGGAAACGGCCATGGCTGACTAGCTACGTATTCCACGTTGTTGACAATGATGCCGACTTCTTCTTCTACTTCACGCGCAACAGCTTGTTCAAGGTTTTCACCTGGTTCAACAAACCCAGCAAGACAGGAATACAACGGCATAGGGAAATTGGTACCGCGCGCAAGCAATGCTTGTTGATCATCTCCTTCACCTCGTGTCACAAGCGTGATGATGGCGGGTGAAAGTCGAGGGAACTGCATCAGCGAACATGCAGGACAGCGAAATGCCCGCTCGTTGTGCGCGAGTTCTGTTGGCTCGCCGCACCTACCGCAGTAACGATGCGTGCGTGCCCACTCAATCAGTTGCACCGCGCGGCCTGCCACTGCCCATTCGGTATTGCTTACTCTGGCGAACAAGGAATACAGATCAGTCTCTGCGCCGTAGCCGGGGTCTTCGCCACGCGGCACGTCAATTCCCCAGCATGCAACGTCTCCGTGCATGCCTAAAAAGTGACTAGTCCATGATTCCTCTGCCGGCCGATCATCAATAAACACCTTGGTGCCGACCACATGGATGTAGCGATGTTCGACTACCGAATCGGCTGGAATCAGAGAAGGACGGAAGGAGGAATCTTGCTGGCTCATTGCCCACTGACGGTAGTGCGTATGGCCCTGTCTAAGATAACTAAATGGCACGTACCCAAAACCCAGTAGTAATCATCGACACCCTGCGCACCCCCATCGGCAAGCGCAACGGCGGTTTGTCCACCTTGCACCCCGGCGAATTGCTCGGCATTGTGCAAAAAGGAATCCTCGACCGCACAGGTATTGACCCAGCACTTGTAGAACAAGTTGTTGGCGGTTGCGTTAGCCAAGTTGGTGAGCAAGCATTCAACATCACTCGTACTGCATGGTTGGCTGCTGGACTTCCGCTGACAACAGCTGCAACAACAATCGACACACAGTGCGGTTCATCACAACAAGCAACTGGTCTTGCGAGTTCGCTCATCGGTTCTGGCGTTGTCGATATCGCAATTGCATGTGGTGTTGAAGTCATGAGCCGAGTACCCATCGGCGCATCTGGCCGTAAAGACTTTGGTCTCGGAATCCCCATTCCAAAGACATATTTCGAAGAGTACGAAATGACTTCACAGTTTGAAGGCGCAGAGCGCATCGCTGACAAGTGGGGCATTACTCGCGAAGACACCGACAAGTGGGGCCTCATCTCTCAACAGCGCGCAATTCGTGCATGGGAAGAAGATCGCTTCTCAGGTCAGTTCATCGAAGTAGATGCACCTGAAGTCAATGAAGCTGGTGAAGCAACTGGCACACGTCGTGTTTCACGCGACGAAGGCTTGCGTGAGACCACTCTTGAAAAACTCGGCACATTGAAGCCAGTGGGTCGCCCAGACGGTGTCCATACAGCCGGAAACTCATCACAGATTTCTGATGGTGCAGCGGCTGTTCTCATGATGACAGAAGACAAAGCAAACCAACTCGGACTGAAAGCACGTGCTCGCATCGTGGATTCTTGCCTAGTTGGGGTTGATCCGGTACTCATGTTGACAGGACCAATTGATGCAACCCAGCGTCTCCTTCAGCGCAACAACTTGAAGATCTCAGACATTGACGTGTTTGAAATCAACGAAGCGTTTGCGTCTGTAGTTCTTGCATGGGCTAAAGAAGTTGGTGCAGACCTTGACCGCACGAACCCGAACGGTGGTGCAATTGCTCTTGGTCACCCTCTCGGCGCAACCGGCGCCTTTCTTGTCACCAAGGCACTGAACGAACTCGAGCGCACCGGTGGTCGCTACGCAATCGTTTCAATGTGCTGTGGCGGTGGCCTCGGAACCGGCACGCTCATCGAGCGTCTCTAAA
>CAIZMV010000146.1 GCA_903934195.1 uncultured Acidimicrobiaceae bacterium
GGTGATGGCTCTTCCGGTGATGCCGATTCTTGGCATGCCAGCCGCAGGTGGAACCGCACGTTTGTTAGTAGCAATTTCCAGCAGTGCAGTCTTGTGGTGGATTCTTGGTCAAGTAGTTGCTGGCAGAGTGACAAAACGGCCTGTTGTTGGCTGGCGCGAATGGCTTCGTGAATTTTTCATGGTGGGAATCGGACTTTGGCTTGGTGCAGCAGGCGGATTATTGCTTGGTGTTCTGGTACTTGGCGCGTTCTAGTTACACAGTGACCTGATCACGTAACGCCCCCACTTTGGCCGGGCCAATTCCGGGAACATTCAATAGATCATCGACTTTGCCAAACGGCCCCTTGCGATTGCGATAGCTGATGATTGCTTTCGCCGTTGATGGGCCAACTCCAGGCAACGTATCGAGTTGATCTGATGTTGCTGAATTCAAATTGATTAATGGAGCCAACGTCGTAATTGGTGCTCCGATAATCGGCAAAGTTCCAGGAACAGTTGGCACCGAGACAGTGACTGTTGTGCGTGAAGGACGAAGTCGTGGTGCCACCGTAACTTTTGTTGTACGAGACGAACGAAAGGGTACAAATACTTGCTCTGTGTCAATAATTGTCTGTGCAAGATTTATGCGCTCAAGATCCGCACGAGATGTTGCACCTCCGGCAGCTTTCACAGCATCAACAACACGAGCCGAGGACGACACGGAATACACGCCAGGGCGGACAACAGCACCCGCAACATGAATTCGCACGGTCAACGGTGTTGGCAAAGTTGAAAGAGGCGTAACTATGCCAACACCGGACGCAAGTGGCACCACGGACTCAACCAGTGGTGCAGATGGACGTACCAATAGCCAGATACCGGCGACTGCGACGACAGTTGTCAACAGCCCGATGATGAGTCGAGTTACACCGATAAATGACACCCAGTAAGACACTTGTTTTTTAGTGACATTCCAGTTAGGTATTTCCATACCTGTCATGTGGCGACCACAAGGGTGTGATTGGAAAATCTAAAATAGTTTTTGAGTTAGCAATTTTCTGTACTTGCCAGTGCGGGCATCATTCGTCCCCATGGTCTCCAAGATGTCCAAATACTCTCGACGAGCAACTTCATCATCTTTCACACGCAGCAACAAGGCATTCAGTTCGGCATCAAGATTGTCAACAGGATTAATGGCCAATCGAGCCGTAGCTCCTAACTTGCGCACTCTGTCAGTCTCTGGAAGTCGCACCAGAAAGGTGAGAGCTTCTTCTGCTTTGCCAGTGCGAATCAGTAGATCAGCCAAGGTGCAGATTGCGTCTTCATTTCCTGGCGCCAACGCGACTGCATCACGCAAAGCCTCTTCTGTTCCGTTGGCCAGCAGCTCAATAATGCGGGTTTGCATTGGGTCTGGCAATAAGGCCTGAACAAGTTGCTGCACGTATTGGTCTGATTGTCCACCCGTGAAGTTATGGATGACTTTGCCATCCTTAATTACGAACACCGCAGGAATTGATTGCACATGAAATGCCTGAGTCGCTCCGGGGTTCTCATCAATATTGAGCTTGACTAGCTCAACCAGGCCCTCTGTAGCTGCCGTGGCTCGCTCGAGGATGGGCGTGAGGCTCTTGCATGGCCCACACCACGGAGCCCAGAAATCGACAATCACAGGGACGGTATGAGAACGCTCTACAACCTCGGTCTGAAAGGTGGCATCGGTGACGTCTAGGGACATAGGGGCACGATACAGGTAGTTTTTGTGGTGTGACTCTTCCGCATGGCATCAGCAACAACGTCGAGGGTTGGCTCGTCGCCAA
>CAIZMV010000147.1 GCA_903934195.1 uncultured Acidimicrobiaceae bacterium
GCGCTATCGACAACATCCCAGCCATCTCACGCAAGTTGCTCAAGGCCCTTGCTACGCGCGTTCGTGAACTCGACCGCGCACATTACGGCTGATACTCATTCTGATCGGGTAATTTTCCCGACGAATCAGGCTCTGCGGACCTTCGCCCACTAGCGTTGTAAGTCGTATGAGCACCAACGCTGCCTCCCCCACCGAGAAGACGCCAAAGCGTTTTCACCCGTACCAAATCTCCATCGCCATCGGCGTTGGCATGGGTACTTTCACCTTGTTCTCGGGCATCATCCCGCAGTTCACGCACTGGCACGGAACTTCCGAGATGTCTCGTGAAGTGTTCGAAGGAATCCCCGGACCACTGCAAGCTGCGTTCTACACAATTCTTCCCGCCATGATCATTTGGGGCTCATTCAAATTTGCTGATCGCATGCGTAACTGGGAACGTGGCGCGCCAGACCGTCGTCGCACTACTCCGAAAAATGCAAAGCGTCGTTTAGCTGATTACCGCGCAGGCGTTTACATGCGCACTTTGTTGCGCGACAGTGCAGCTGGCCTCATGCACTCCATGATGTATTTTGGTTTCCTTATTCTTTTGGGCGTCACAACAGTTCTTGAAGTTGACCACCAGTTGCCAGAATCACTGAAGTTCCTTCATGGTGGCGTGTACCAGGGCTATGTCATGGTGGGCGACTTTGCTGGTCTGATGTTCACTATTGGTGTCGTGTGGGCAATTGTTCGCCGTTACGTACAACAGCCGTACCGCATTCGCATTAAGACAAAGGCCGAGCACGGCATCATTCTTGCTTGCATGTTGCTGATTGGCCTCTCGGGCTTTGGCGCAGAAATGTTCCGTATTGCCGTAAGCACCGCTGAAGGTAAGGACATGTCATTTGAGAGTTGGTCTTTCATTGGCTACCCATTGTCACAACTTGTTGATGGTGGATCATTGCAGTCATTGCAGAACTGGCATCAGGCAATGTGGGTATTGCACGTGGTTGCATTCATCGGATTCCTTGCGTTGTTGCCACTCACAATGTTGCGCCACATCTTTACATCACCGCTGAACATGTACCTCAAAGATCGTGATCGTCCAAAGGGCGCCATGCGCGCAATGCCAAACCTCACAGAGACTTCACTTGAGACTTTCGGTGCTTCAGTTGTTGAAGACTTCACATGGAAGCAACTTCTTGATACAGACTCATGCACCATGTGCGGTCGTTGCACCAGCGTGTGCCCTGCACATGCAACAGGTAAGCCACTTGACCCTCGTGAAATCGTTTTGAAGACCGGCGAAATCATGGCAGCTACTGCAGCACATGGTTCCGTAACTCCACCATTGTCTATTGACTCTGAAATCAAAATTGGTGCCAACTCGTTGTTCGAGCGCATCACTTCAGAAGAAGTGTGGGCATGCACCACATGTCGTGCATGTGATGAGATTTGCCCAGTCAACATTGAAATTCTCGACAAGATTCTCGACATGCGTCGTTACTTGTCTCTCATGGAAAGTAATTTCCCTGCAGAACTTGGAAACGCATACCGCGCTATGGAAAACCAAGGCAACCCATGGGGTATGAACCAAGACGATCGTGCCGATTGGGCCAAGGACCTCAACGTTGACGTTGTAGACCCAGGCGCTGCATTCAACCATGAGTACTTGTACTGGGTTGGTTGCGCCGGTTCATTCGACGACAAGAACAAGAAAGTAACGCAGGCTATGGCCAAGTTGCTTGAGCGTGCAGACATTGACGTTGCAATTCTCGGACCAAGCGAAATGTGCACAGGCGACTCTGCACGTCGTTCAGGAAACGAATACTTGTTCCAGATGCTCGCACTTCCAAACATTGAAATGCTGAACGGCATGGGCGTGAAGAAAATCATCACGCAGTGCCCACACTGTTTCAACACGTTGAAGAACGAGTACCCACAATTGGGCGGAAACTACGAAGTTGTTCACCACAGTGAGTTCCTTGAACACCTCATTGACACTGGCAAGCTAGATATCCGTAATGCGTCGCTTGAAGACCGCATCACATATCACGACTCGTGCTACCTCGGTCGCCATAACGACGTGTACATGGCCCCTCGCAAAATTGTTGGCTCTATCAAGGGCGTGCAAATTGTCGAGATGCCGCGTAACGGCACACAAGGAATGTGCTGCGGCGCTGGTGGTGCTCGCATGTGGATGGAAGAGTCAATCGGCACCAAGGTGAACGACGAGCGCGCGCAAGAAGCAATCAGCACTGGCGCAAGCCGTGTCGCTACAGCGTGCCCGTTCTGTTACATCATGCTTGACGACGGCGTAAAGGCTGCAGGCAAGGAAGAGTCAGACGTGAAGGTTGCAGACATTGCAATCCACTTGCTCGATGCATTGGAAAACGGCGAGCGCAATCTGGCTAACCAGAACGCACCACTCGCCGGTTCAGTCGGCGAATAAGTTCTTCCCTATTTTTGGGGAACGTACGTAGACAAGAAATTACCCAGACGGCCAATGGCCTCTGTTAAATCCTTTGCCCACGGCAAGGTGACAATACGTAAGTGATCTGTGCTTGGCCAGTTAAAGCCTGAACCCTGCACCACTAACACGTGTTCTGCACGCAGGAAATCAAGCACGAACTGGCGATCATCTTTGATCGGGTACATCTCTTGATCAATCTTCGGGAACACATACAGTGCGCCCTTTGGTTCCACCACGCTGACTCCAGGAATTGCCCGTAGCGCAGTAACTGCAGCATCGCGTTGTGCAAGCAAGCGTCCACCGGGAAGCAACAAATCTTGAATGCTCTGACGACCGCCCAATGCAGTTTGAATTGCGTGTTGTGCTGGCACGTTCGCGCACAGGCGCATGTTGGTCAGCATCTGAATGCCTTCGATGTAGCTAGCGGCGTGCTTGCGGGGGCCAGTCACCATCATCCAGCCAGAACGGAAGCCAGCAAGGCGATACGCCTTTGATAATCCGTTGAATGTAAAGACAAGACAGTCAGGTGCAAGTGCTGCAAACGTGTGATGCACAGCATCTCCATACAGAATCTTGTCGTAAATTTCATCAGCAAACACAATGAGATTGTGTTCAATTGCAAGGTCAGCAATTTCGCGCAAAATCTTCTTGCTGTACACAGCACCCGTTGGGTTGTTCGGGTTGATAACAACAATGGCGCGAGTCTTTTTCGTAATCTTCGAACGAATGTCGTCAAGATTCGGATTCCATTCGTTGTCTTCATCACACAAGTAATGCACTGGTGTTCCGCCAGCGAGACTGGTTGATGCGGTCCACAACGGATAATCCGGCGCAGGAATCAGAACTTCATCGCCGCCATTTAGTAACGCATTCAACGACAACTGAATGAGTTCGCTGACACCGTTACCCAACCAAATGTCATCAGGGTCTGTGATGTCAATGCCTTTTGTTTGGTAATGCTGCACAACTGCAGTGCGCGCAGAACGAATACCTTGCGAATCGGAATAGCCCTGTGATTCCTGCAAGTTGCGAATGACATCAACCAAAATTTCAGGCGGTGCTTCAAAACCAAACGGCGCAGGGTTACCAATATTCAGTTTGGTAATGCGGTGTCCTTGTTCTTCAAGGCGCTTTGCTTCTTCCAGCACTGGCCCACGAATGTCGTAGAGAACGTGTTCAAGCTTGTCTGACTGCTTGATGTCGGGCTGAGTCATTACTGAAAATTCTCAAAATAACGCGACGGAGTTGGGCCGCGCTGTCCCTGATACTTCGAACCCTTTGCACCAGATCCGTACGGCTTCTCAGCAGGCGATGTCATCTTCATGAAACTGATCTGACCAATCTTCATGCCTGGGTACAACGTGATCGGAAGGTTGGCGACATTTGCCAATTCCAATGTGACGTGACCATCGAAGCCAGCATCAATGAAGCCAGCTGTCGAGTGGATAAGAAGGCCAAGGCGACCAAGTGAGCTCTTGCCCTCAACGCGTGCCACCAAATCGTTTGGCACAGCAACGCGCTCAAGCGTGGAACCCAGGACAAATTCGCCTGGGTGCAAAATGAAGACGCCATCAAGAGGAATGTCCACCAATTCAGTGAGGTCAGTCATGTCTTTCTTCACGTCGATGATGCCGGCTGTGTGATTGCGGAATACCCGAAACAGGTTGTGCACCTTGATATCGATACTGCTCGGCTGCACGCACGCCTCATCGAATGGCTCGATGATGATACGGCCAGCGGCCAGTTCGGTACGGAGGTCACGGTCAGACAGAATCACGAAGGAAACCTTACCCAACGCAGCACTTGACGCCCCGATGAATTCACTTCTGACCGATGAAAGCGCCCCAGAAATGCCCAGTTACATCGTATGAGCGAGTCCTGAGGTCATCTTTGGCACCATACCGAAGTCGAGCGACAGGTCAGATTGACCAATCTTGAGAACCTTCGTTATGGCCTGCGTCGTGGACGAGTTCTTTTCGCGACCAGGACGATCTGGGATGGTGGGTCGGAAGTTCTCCGGGTAGGTCACGATCAACTTGTATCGCCCACCTGGCAGACCAGTGAAGCGGAAGGCACCATTTATGTCTGACACAACCGGCTTCACAATCTTGCCGAAGAGGTCTCTCACTGGTTTGCCTTTCACCGTCAACACTTTCACCGTGACGCCAGCGATTCCACCGTCGCCAGGGCCCTGATACCCGTCGCCGTTGAGGTCACGCCACACCTTGTCACCGAGGGTCACCGATGGCACTGATGTCGGAACAATGGTTGGTATCAATACGCCAGTCGCGATACCTGGACCAGCTGCTCCCTTGAAGGAGTTAGCAATTGAGTATTTCACGGGTTCCGTGACGGTTCCCGAGAAACCCTTCTTATGAACAAACGACACTTTGCCTGTCTTCACGTCAACTGTGTACGTACCATCAGCGGTCTTCAGTTTGGTGAGTGAACACGTAACGTTCTGGCTTGTCGTAGACAGTGCTTCCATTTTTTCCAAGGTGGTTACGCCACACAAACGGACACTCGTAGGCACGAGCGCCAACTTCTCACCGGTGCTGTCAACAGTTCCACCGTCGTCGTTCAACCACGGAGACAACGTAATTTTCGTACCTTGTTTTGCCTTACCTGTGTCAAGCGTCGCAGCAGGAACAGGAGGCGGCGCCACTGTGGGGGTAATTGTTGCGTTAACAAAGCGGCCGAGGCTGTCTGCCACTTGATACACAAGTGGTGTTGCAGTTCCAGAGAAAGTTGGTAGCGGATCAAACGTCACTGTGCCGTCAGCATTCAACGTGTACGTGCCCTCATTTGGAACTGTGACACTGGTCTTATCGCAATCATTTGGTTTCTGAACTGGCTCTACGCCGCACAACTTCAACGTGGTTTTTGAAACAGGGGCAAGTGAACTGAACGAGTCGTTAGCAAGTGGTGTGTATGTCTGATTCGTGTCATACGCATCAGAAATAGCATCGTTTGTTGCTGCTGGCGGAGCAGGAACTATCGGAGTCAACGTGCTCGTTGCGGTCTGACCAAGAGCATCAGTAACCCGGTACGTAATCGGGGTCTTCGTACCAGGCATGATTGTGGCCGAGGCAGTAAATGTGACTATTCCAGTTGCAGGGTCGAGGACATACGTTCCCTCACCCACAATCGTTACCGAGTTATCTGCATCACATGTAGTGGTGCCAGGAGTAAACAAGCATGTTGCAGTTGGGCCTGACGTTGCAAGACCAGTTCCGGTTGCAAGGCCAGAGGCACCAGTTGTTGTTGTAAACGAAATTGTTGCCCCAGGCAGCACCAACTTGGTTTCTGGTTTCGCAGTAGGTGCATCAGGCGCTGACACTGTTGGCGTGATTGTTGCGTTGACGTAACGGCCCACACTGTCAGCAACTTGATACGTCGGTGGTGTCGCGACAGTGCCCGTAAACGACGGCAGCGGATCAAATGTAACGACACCCGTTGTTGAGTTCAGGGTGTACGTACCTTCGTTTGGTACAACAAGCGAAGTCTTATCGCAACTATTTGGAGTTTGTAGTGGGTCAAGCCCGCACAGTTTCAGAGTCGCCTTTACCGCCGGAGTCAGTGAACTAAATGAATCATTAGATAGTGGGCTAATTTCCTGATTCGTGTCGTATGGCCCAGACGAAACATCGTTCGTTGCCGCAGGTGGGTCAGGGATAATCGGAGTCAACGTGCTTGTTGCAGTCTGGCCCACAATGTCAGTCACGCGATATGTAATCGATGGCTTTGTACCAGACATAGCTGAACTCAAAGCAGTGAATGTCACGATGCCGGTCGCAGGGTCAAGCACATACGTACCTTCGCCGGTGATTGTTACCGAGTTGTCGGCATCACATGTAGTGGTCCCAGGAGTGAACAGACATGTTGCTGTAGCCCCAGTTGTTACAAGCTCAGTACCTGTGGCTAGGCCAGAAGAACCTGTGATTGTTGTGAACGCAACAGATGAACCTGGCAGCACAAGTTTTGTTTCAGGTGTAGCTGTCGGTGCTGATGGCGGATCAACAGTCAATGTAATTGTTGATGACACCGTGCGATTCAAGATGTCCGTTACTTGATACACAACTGGAGTCGCTGTGCCAGTAAATGTTGGCAACGGATCAAATGTCACAACGCCTGTCACAGGATTAACGGTGTATGTTCCCTCGCCAGGAACCGTAAGCGTTGTCTTATCACACGAATTCGGAGTTTGAATAGGGCTAATGCCGCACAACTTCACCGTGGTCGGTACAAACGTTGCAGCCGGTGCCCCAGGCGTGTCGTTAGTAATGGGGTTCACTGTTTGATTCGTGTCATATGCGCCACGGCCAGTATTTGGTGTTGCGGTAGGAACTGGTGGCGGTGTCACGGTCGGCGTGATTGTGGCATTCACGGTTCGGCCAACCAAGTCGGTGACTTGATATCTCACTGGCGTGGCAACGGTGCCGGTAAATGTTGGCAACGGATCAAATGTCACAACGCCTGTCACAGGATTAACGGTGTATGTTCCTTCGCCAGGAACCGTAAGCGTTGTCTTATCGCACGAATTCGGAGTTTGAACAGGGCTAATGCCGCACAACTTCACTGTTGTTGCAACAAGTGGAGCACTTGCAGCCCCAGCACTGTCGTTTGTTAATGGGTTGATTAATTGGTTCGTGTCATATGCATCAGTTGAAATGTCATTCGTTGCTCCTGGTGGTGGCGGAACAATTGGGGTCAATGTGCTTGTCGCAGTTTGTCCAGTTACGTCAGTAACGCGATACGTCACTGCAGTTTTTGTACCCTCAGCCAACGGGTCAGTGGCTACAAAGGTGACAACACCGGTTGCTTGGTTGATAGACCATGTGCCATCACTGTTAGTAAACCCAGTGCTACAGACAGTTGGCGTCGCTGGGTCTATCAAACAAGTAGCAGTAGCGCCAGTTGTTGCTAGTCCAGTACCTGTCGCAAGGCCAGAACTGCCAGTAATGGTCGTGAAAGTAATTGTTCCACCTGGAAGCACTGACTTTGTCTCAGGTGCTGCCGTCGGTGCTGTCGGAGGTGTAACGGTCGGTGTAATCGTTGAGTCCGCAACGCGTCCCAACGTGTCAGTGGCCTGGTACGCCACAACTGTTGCAACTGTTCCCTTGAAACTTGGTAACGGATCAAATGTCACAACACCAGTTACAGGATCAACTGTGTATGTGCCCTCGCCAGCAATAGTCAACGTTGTTGCGTTGCAGTTCGGGACAACTGACTCGTCGACAGATGGTGTTGCAGGGTCATTGGCACCACATAATTTCACCGTTGTAGCAACAAATGGGAAATCAGCAGCACCCTTCGTGTCATTAGCGACAGGCGTGTACGTCTGATTCGTGTCATGGGCTCGAGTCTGAGCGTCAGGAGACGCTGTGGGCACAGGTGGTGCACCAACGGTTGGCGTAATTGTCGAATTCGCAACACGCCCCAATGTGTCAGCAACCTGATACTTCACAACAGTTCCAACAGTGCCAGTAAACGACGACACAGGATCAAACGTCACAACACCCGTCGTTGGGTCAACCGTGTATGTACCCTCGCCAGAAACAGTCAATGTTGTGGCATTGCAATTCGGGACAACTGACTCATCAATAGATGGTGTTGCTGGGTCATTCGCTCCACACAACTTCACCGTTGTAGCAACAAATGGGAAATCAGCAGCACCCTTAGTGTCATTAGTGACGGGTGAGTATGTCTGGTTCGTGTCATAGGCATCAGTAATTGCATCTGGCGATGCTGTCGGCACCGGCGGCGCACCAACAGTTGGAGTAATCGTCGAATTCGCAACACGGCTCAATGTGTCGGTGACCTGATATCTCACAACAGTTCCAACAGTGCCAGTAAACGACGACACCGGATCAAACGTCACAACACCCGTAGTTGGGTCAACCGTGTAGGTACCTTCACCAGCAACGATCAACGTCGTTTGTGTACAACTCGGTGGTGTTTGAGCCGGACTAATTCCACACAACTTCACTGTTGTAGCAACAAATGGGAAATCAGCAGCACCCTTAGTGTCATTAGCGACAGGGGTGTACGTCTGGTTCGTATCATAAGCATCAGTAATTGCATCTGGCGAAGCTGTCGGCACAGGTGGTGCGCCAACAGTTGGCGTAATTGTCGAATTCGCAACACGACTTAATGTGTCAGTGACCTGATATCTCACAACCGTTGCAACAGTGCCAGTAAACGACGACACCGGATCAAACGTGACAACACCTGTTGTTGGGTTCACCGTGTACGTACCCTCACCTGTAACAGTCAAAGTTGTGGCGTTGCAGTTCGGGACAACTGACTCATCAACAGACGGTGTTGCTGGGTCATTCGCCCCACACAACTTCACTGTTGAAGCGACAAAAGGGAAGCTCGATGAACCAGGCGTGTCGTTAGTGGTTGATGTGTACGTCTGGTTCGTGTCATAGGCATCAGTAATTGCATCAGGTGATGCAGTGGGAAGTGGAGGGTCGTTCACACTAACCGTGATAGTTGCGTCTGTGATTTGCCCCAGAGAGTCTGCGACTTGGTAATCAACTGGTGTTGCGCCACCTTTGAATGTGGGCAACGGATCAAACGTGACAACACCTGTTGTTGGGTCAACCGTGTACGTACCCTCGCCGGTAACAGTCAGAGTCGTCTTCGTGCAGTTCGGCGGAGTTTCGGCTGTCACTGGTGGAGTTGCCGATGCATTAGCAAGTCCACACAACTTCACTGTTGTCGCGACAAGTGGCGCGCTCACTGCCCCTGGAGCATCATTCGTCAACGGGTTAATGGTCTGGTTCGTGTCATAGTTGCCTGATGATGTGTCGTCAGTAGCAGCTGGCGGAGGCGGAATGATTGGCGTGAGGGTGCTCGTCGCAGTTTGTCCGACTATGTCAGTTACCCGATATGTAATAGGTGTTTTAGTGCCAGCTGTGATTGAACTCAATGCGGTGAACGTGACGATGCCTGTAGCAGGGTCGAGAACATACGTGCCTTCACCTGTGATTGTGACTGAGTTATCCGCATCACACGTCGTAGTAGTAGGTGTGAACAAGCATGTGGCATTAGCCCCAGTTGTTACGAGACCTGTTCCTGACGCAAGACCGGAGGTACCAGTAATTGTCGTAAATGTCGCCGTGCCGCCAGGCAATAAAGATTTGGTTTCCGGGTTTGCCACGGGAGCTGTCGGTGGGTCAACGATTAATGTAATTGTGGAGTTCACAAACCGATCCAAAGTGTCAGCGGCCTGATATCTCACCGCCGTTGCAGTTCCGTCAAAGGTTTCTAACGGATCAAACGTCACGGCACCAGTAGTTGAGTTAACGGTATATGTACCCTCTCCAGGAACAGTTAACGATGTGGCATTGCAGTTCGGAGGAGTGGACTCATCAACAGTGGGTGTCAACGAATCATCCGCACCACACAACTTCACAGTAGATAGGACAAATGGAATCGATGGAGCACCTGGTGTGTCGTTTGCAGTAGGAGTAACAGTTTGATTCACATCATGTCCAGCGCGACCAGTATTAACTGATGCTGACGGCGATGGTGGCGCTATCACTGTGGGAGTGATTGTGGAACTTGCGACCTGATTAATTGAATCAGTGATTTGATATGTGACTGATGGAGCTGTACCTGTGTAATTGGGAAGCGGTACGAATGTCACCACACCGGTCGTTGGGTTTACTGAATAGGTACCAACGCCCGAGACAGCCAACGTTGTGGCGTTACAGTTCGGAACCGCAGACTCATCAACAGTCGGTGTCGCCGAATCATCCGCACCACACAACTTCACAGTCGTTGCATTCAGCGTGTACCCAGTAGCAGCACTGTCGTTAGAAAGAGGATCAATGATTTGTGTCGCGCCTTGAACATCACTATTCGTGTCAGGCGAAGCAGTCGGCGCAGGAATTACGGTTGGGGTAATTGTCGACGTCGCAACTTGATCAATGGAGTCTTTCACCTGATATGTGACTGCAGTAGCCGTGCCCGTGTACGTAGACAGTGGGACAAATGTGACGGTGCCATCGGTATTTACTGTGTATGTACCTTGGCCGCTGATAGTCAACGTGGTGGCGTTGCAGTTAGGAACCGCAGACTCATCAACAGTGGGTGTCGCCGAATCATCCGCACCACACAACTTCACAGTCGTTGCATTCAGTGTGTACCCAGTAGCAGCACTGTCATTAGAAAGTGGATTAATGATTTGCGTTGCACCTTGAACATCAATATTTGTGTTCGGCGAAGCAGTAGGAGCTGGGATAACAGTCGGCGTAATGGTTGATGACTTTGTGCGAGGTGATGAATTCGTGTCAGTGACTTGATACGTGACTGGTGTAGCCACCCCAGTGAAATTCGGTTCCGGAATAAACTTGACGGTGCCATCAGTTTGTACTCTGAAAGTTCCCTCACCACTCACTACTAGTTCAGTAGCCGTGCAATCGTTAGGCACTTGGCCGGAATAGCACAGGCGAACAGAATCAGTGTTCCACGGAGATCCTGTTTCAATTTGGTCATTTGTTAAGGGTGAAATTGTTTGCGTAATTCCTTGACCGTTAATCGATGTATCTTCCAATGTTGCAGGCACAACACTGCTTGGAATTACCAAGGAATAATCTTCAACTTCTCCCGATGCAAGCTTCCCTGTCGGAACAGTTACGCCTTCATAACTCAATCGAACACGTGCATATGTAGGGCCAGCCACAACATTGGCTGGCACTATCCAAGACAGCGTGGCCGATGTCGCGCCGGAAACGGGGTCAGTTGCGCATGCACGCTCGCTATACCCAAACACCTCATCTCTGTTGAAGTCAATCCATCCGCATAAATTTGCAGTAGAAGTCACTCCACCCAACGCAACCGTGGTTGAGTACGTCGAACCAGCGGCACCGAAGTTGATGGTCGGTGATGACGACCACGCCGCGACTCCATCGTCTGCCTTTGCGTTCCCAGCAAGTGAAGCCCAACGTGCAACTGCATCTGCGTTCGTGGTTGCGTATAACGCAGAAGCTTGGTCTGCTAAAACAGTCGGTCCCATTCGAAGTGCACCAACACCATGGCTAGCTACACCAGCAGATTCATATGTTGTAGGAACAAGTCCAAAGTCTTCCGACATACTGGCCGTCAAGTTCCATTGATCCAGATATCCAGTTCCGCGCGCTGTCGTCAATGTGACATCGAACGAAACAGAAGTAATAGCACCATTTATTTGTAAAGACCCACAGCCTGCTTGCGCAGTAGCGCCATAACCAGATGTTAGATGGCAATTCACTGATGGGTTCTTAACAATTGGTTCGATCTTTGTTCCGCTATTGACAACTTGCATGTTCGTGCCACTTAAAGCAGTCACTGTTACGCCCGGAGTTACTACTGTCATTTCGCTCCATGCAGTCGAACTCCCTGAGCCACCTCCCCAACCAGCAAAAGAGACAACTGGGTTAACGACTGTCTTGGAAAAAGTCATTGTCAAAGTTCCACGGGGTGTACACAAAGCACTGGCCGCACAGTTCACATTGCTTGTTTGAATCAAAACTCCGGGTTCAGTTACCAATCCGGTTGCTACAAAGTCGCCTGCAGCACCGCCGCGCTGACTAAGAGATTCAGTTGCATCGCTTATGCAGAGATAATCGCCCGTCACGCCAACGCTGTAGGTGACACCATTTGGCAACGTGGTTTGTTTTGTTCGATTTGCACTGAAGGGTGACGAACATCCAGCCGTACTGGCTGTAGGGCCCCCAGCCCAAGACCACAGATTGCTGTACGGGGTATTAGTAGTTGTAAAGGAAAGCGCATCATTTCCCTTGGGGTCTTGGATTGCAGAGTTGGTATTCGCCGCACTATTTGTTGGAGCCTCATACGAAACATCGATCACAGTGCCGGCGCTCAACGATGTGCCGATCGTAAGTTCGACGGTGGAGCCCACCACTACTGCCGCAGTTGGTTTATATGCAGTCTCACCGACAAAGACTGTGAACGCGCTGAGTGGAAGTGCTGGAGTGCCAAGAAGAGTCTCGTTAAAGGCAAGTGTGACTTTGGTTCCTGACACAGTAACTGGGGTAGAAGTTGTAAGAACAGGACGAATTACGTCTGGGCCGAGAGCTGAGTTGTTTGTGACTGCTTGATTAGTGAAGGAAACTGCATCATTGCCAGCTGCGTCTTGCACGGCAGCATTTGAAGTTGCCGAATTAGATGTCGGCGCAACATATGAAACTGTCAAAACCTGATCGCTGGACAATGAAGTGGGGAGGTTGAGAATAACTGTTGCACCTGATTTGCTCAGGCTGCTCACCGTAGTAAGTCGTCCGTCTACGTAGACCAAGAAACTGCTGGTGGTGGGGTTTGTGCCGCCGAGCGTTTCATCAAATGTCAAAGTCAATGCATATCCATTTGCGCCCAGCACCGCCTGATTACTTGCAGCGAGTGCTGGGCCAACGAGGTCAACAGTAAGAGAAAAACTTGAGCCTCCGCCACCTCCGCCACCAGTACCTCCAGCGCCGCCGCCGTAATAACCACCGCCGCCGCCTCCGCCACCACCGGTACTGTTTCCGCCAGCAGCAGAACCAAAACCCGAGGTCAATCTTGTGGCACCTGCCCCGCCATTAATAGCGCCAGGAATTGTGGGGCTCGCAGTTGTACCGCCAGCACCAATTGCAGTTGTTGTTGCACCGCCACCACCATTGAGTCCGCTTCCACTTCCCGCTGAGCCATTACCACCCGTTGTTGCCGAGACATCGTTGCCACCACCAGCGCCGCCGTTACCTTGTGAGCCAGCACCGCCACCACCACCTGCGGAGATAAGTGCAACAGGAGACGCAGAGTTTGTATATACGGCAGAACCGCCACCACCTGATGCATAGAAATCAACACGGTTACCTGTTGTAGCGCACGCGGTGTTTCGCGCGGCACCACCGCCGCCGTATGGAGATGTTAAAACCGAACTGACACATGTAGCGATAGCTGACGCCGTAGCACCAGTTGTGCTTGGGTTGGAATACCCCGTGAACGAGTTCGTGAAATTGATTCGAGAACCCGAAACAGATGTTACTGTTTTTACACCGTCAAACGCAGTACCGAGTCCACTTAGTGTTACTTGCGTACCAACTGGGAAACTGCCGCTGGACGCAAGATCAACTAGTCCTGAGCCACTGTTCGTGTAGGCATACGTAACCCCATAGGTCAATGTTCCTTTGGTCACCAAGTTGCCTATTCCCCCAGCACCGACAGTGATCGTAAAAGACTGTCCTGGAGTTACGGAATAAGTCTTTTCCACATAACCACCGCTACCGCCGTTGTATGCAGTTGATGAACCGAGATCGCCTCCCGTAGTTATTCCGCCGCCGCCAGCACCATAGGCCTTAAACGTCACGGACGTAACACCCGTCGGAACAGTCCAGCTGTACGGTTCGCCCACATAACTGAATTGTTCAGTAGTTGTGCCGTATGAGACGGTCACACAACCGTTGCCGCCCTGGGTAGCAGAACGTGTGGAACCACCAGTACCGCCAGTCGCCTTGTTCGTTGCACACGTCAACGTCTTAATCGAGACGTTTGAAACGCTCGCTGAAGTAACTGTTATTGCATCGTTTCCGGTCGTGTCTTGAATCGCATTATTCGTCGGAGCAACAGAAACGGTTGATGGTGCACTGTACGTAACTGTCACAACTTGTCCCTCGTTTATGAGAGGGTTCAGGTTAAGTAACACAGTTGAACCCGACACGGTTGCAGATGTAACCGTTACTAGGTTGCCGTCAGCTCGCACTTCGAACATTCCGGTTGTTGCAGTAGTGGCATTCAACGTTTCGTTATATGTCAGCGTAATTTTGTCGCCAACTGTGCTCGTGGCCGCACTCCCAAATACTGGTGCTGTTATGTCTCTTGTCGAGTTATTGGTAGCTGTTCTCGTAGAGAAACTAAGGGCATCATTACCTAAAAGATTTTGAATGGCATTGTTTGTCGTTGCATCAGATGAAGTCGGTGCTGTGTATTTGACCGTGACTACTTGTCCGATACCAATAGTTGGCGTGATTGAAAGTGAAACAGTTGACCCGCTGGCCTGAACGCTGCTGCCCGGCGTAAGGACACTGTCCACATACACTTCAAATGCACTTGTTGGCGCCGTCGTTGTAGACAATTCCTTGTTGTACGTCAGAATCAAACTGTTACCCGCTGAGTTCACTGTGGCACTTGCAAGGATCGGACTTGTTAATGGTGTGACTGCATTGGACGCGGAAGAAGCCGCTGATGTTGCATCAATGTTGGTGGCAGTGGCAGTGAAGGTATATGTAGAACCATTAGTCAGACCACTAACAATGCATGATCCAGAGGAACCAGTCACCGTGCAGGACTTACCTGATTCCTCAACAGCAGAGATGGTGAAATAGGTGGGTGTCGCGCCGCTTGGTTGAGTTACCGTTACAGTCGCCTGGCCATCGCCGGCAACTGCAGTCGGCGCACTAGGGGTGTTCGGCGAAACATTTGAACCCAACAAGCGCTTCACGCCACCTGAGTACGCAACCAGAATGTTTCCGTCGCTCTGGATAGCCAATGAGCTAACGGAACCAAGGCTTGATGCTGCAGCGGCTGTGTTGAAGTTGGCGTCTGGAACTCCGCCAGCAGAAAACCGTTTGACATATCCTGTGAAGGCTCCGCCGACCACAAGGCGTCCTAATCCGTCAAGTCGGACTACTTGTGCGGTGCTGCCTAACGAGGAACCAAGCGCGCTAGCGAATGAAGCATCAAGTGAACCTGTGCTGCTGTATTTGCGAAGATACGGTGAGGTTGCGGATGCAGTGACAATGCTTCCGTCGCTCAATTCAACGATTGAGTTAATTTGTCCAAGGCCTGAAGAAACAAGTGTGGAATCAAGTGTCCCGTTTGTGTTGTAACGCTTTAAGGAACCGTTTGAAACACCAACCAGAATTTTGCCATCCGATTGAAGCGCAATTGCGCGTGCATCGTTTCCGTTTCCCCATGGCGCCGGACCAAGTGCAGTATTGAAGCTTGTGTCTCGAACTCCAGTAGAGCTGAACTTATAGAGATACGGACTCGTACCACCCGTGACATAGACGCTTCCGTCACTGCCTACTTCGACTCCGTCTTGGTCATACGTGCGCCCAGGTGCAGTTGTGGCAGCAAAAGTTGTGTCTTCGGTGCCATCTGCGTTGTATCGCAGAGCGCGCTTGGTTGACCATCCACCAGCCACATAGAACTTGTCCCCTGAGATCACTTTGACCGTTCCCACAACACCGTCGTATGTTGCCGTCACGCCAGCGCTTGCTCCAGTTGACGTGTACTTCACTACGTTTTCGGACAACCCCACAAGAACACTGCCATCAGACAAAACTGACACCGTATTCGCAGCTGTCGTACTAGGGGTATATGTGGTGTCTACCTGCCCTGCGTTATAGGCCAGGACTGGGTTGGAGTCAAAAGACCCAAGCAACATTGACGCCACCAAAATCAAGAGCGTGCCGACAATAACTACGCGGGATGCCCGCGACCTACGGCGCATCACAGCCCCTTGCCCAACTGCCCTGTGGAAAAGGTCGCCAAAAGCCTTAAGTCAGTAGTTGTCACCTAAATATAATAGGCAGATAATTATCCAATTAGGTAGGAACTAAGGATTTATGGTAGGAATTCTGCCCATTTAGGGCTTATTTGGGCTCTTTCCAGCGATATACGCCCAAAACTGCCTCGATTGACACCTTGTTCCATGCGTCGAGGTCGACCTGTGAGGGGTTCATTTCAGCCATAACTCGTCCGTTAATTTGGCCGATGCCCCAATAGGCAAGGGCCATGGCATCAAGATCCTTGGTGACCCAACCCTTTTCTTGGCCAAAAGTCATGACGCGGGCAAGGGATTCAGCGGTTTCATGATTGATCTCAATGACTGCAGCGGCAATTGCTGGGCTGGATTGAGCTGCACCCATTACGTTCTTGCGAATTGATCGAAGTTGAGCACGGTCTGGTGAATAGACAGCTGCAAATATTTTGCGGACTGAGCGTTCGAAGTCATCCCAGGAGTCAGCCATCAGAGCTGCTGCCTCAAACGGAACCATCATTTCTGAATAACTACGGCGGTAGCGCTCGATTTGGGCCGCTTCCACAAGGGCTTCGCGATTCTTAAAGAAGTGGTACACCGACGGTTCGCGGACTCCGACAGCAGATGCCACATTGCTGACACGCACAGACACTTCCCCGCCAGCATCGATCGCCATTATGGTGGCGTTAAGCAATTTTGCGCGGGTGTCCAGTTCAGTCGACATAGTGCCTAACCCTAGTAGGGAACAGTGAAGAAACTTTTTTACGTCGTGTGAAGGCTTGGTTACGGTTCCATCACAACCCAGCCCCGGCGCTGTAATTCAGCGGCCAGAACCTCGGCGGGGACTGATTTCAATGATCGTTCGGCTGCAGTGACCTTGGGTTTGATTGCTTGAGGGGTCGGGGCAACTGGGGTCGGAACCGCATCGGCGGATTCAGCGATTTCGGCCCATTCTTGAAGTTGGGCAATGAAGGCATCGGCTTCGTCGCGAGTGAACCGTCCGCCGGCTTGGCGTTGGTTGAAACCCATGGGGCCGCGGGCATCACGAAAATCGGTGTGGCCAGCAGCGTTCAAGAGTTCGAGAAGTTCACGCGTTTGTTTTGCTGTTGCTGGTGGGCCAGCTGGTTGTCCGAATGCCATCAGCGAAACAGTACTCGTGGCGTCTTTCAACGAATCAGACTGGCCAAGGCCCAGAGGCC
>CAIZMV010000148.1 GCA_903934195.1 uncultured Acidimicrobiaceae bacterium
ACCAGTAACAGCTTCAATACGACGCAAGTTTGAACCAATTGAAGACTCACCGATGATTTTGATGAAGCCAATGTCGCCAGTAGCTGACACATGCGTTCCTCCACATAGTTCAGTTGATGCACCCGCATTCAAGACACGCACCACATCACCGTATTTGTCACCAAAGAACGCAATGGCACCAGCAGCTAGTGCCTCTTCTTTGGAAGATTCAGTGGCCGTAACTGGTGAATTTGCCAACACCTGAGCATTTGCCAAAGTTTCAATCTTGATGATCTCTTCTGGGGTAACAGCGTCGTAGTGGCTGAAGTCAAAACGTAAGCGATCAGGCGACACAAGCGAACCTGCCTGCTTTACGTGCTCACCCAATACTGTTCGAAGCGCCCAGTGAAGTACATGAGTGCCCGTGTGGTTTCTGCGAGTAGCCGTACGTGCGTCAACATTGATTTTCGCGGTGACGGCTACACCTTCAATGGGGTCGCCTGACACGACTCGACATACATGTCGGCGAAGTCCTGGCAATGCGAAATTCACATCAATGACAGACAACTCGAAACCGTCACCGACGATGGTGCCGATATCGCCTACTTGACCGCCGCTCTCTGCATAAAACGGCGTGTGATCGAGGAACACTTCAACACACGAATCGTCGCCGTCGATAACCGCAAGCACGGTTGATTCAGACGAGTCATGAACATACCCAACGAATTCGGTGACTCCATGAGTTTCCATAACCTCGCGGTATGCCTCTACTCGGTCGGCATCAGAACGGCCTGACTTACGTGCGCTCTTGGCTCGTGTCTTTTGTTCATTCATTTCTGACTGAAAGCCAGCGATGTCTACTTCGACTCCTCGTTCACTGGCAATTTCTTGTGTCAGTTCTAACGGAAAGCCATACGTGTCATGCAGCAAGAACGCAGATTTACCTGACAACTTCTTATTGCCACCAGAAAGATCATCTTCAAGAATGGACAAACCTGTCTTCAAGGTATGACGGAAGCGTTCTTCTTCCTTTGTCAGTACTCCCAACACAAAGTCTTTGTTCTTCGCGACATCGGGGTAGGCATTAGCCATTACGTCAATTGCCGTATTGGCCAACGATGGCATTACAAGTTTCTCAGTGCCGAGCAAATATGCATGGCGGACTGCGCGACGAATGATTCGCCGCAGAACATATCCACGGTTTTCGTTACTTGGAAATACACCGTCGTTAATCAGCATTGCTGCTGACCGCGCATGTTCTGCCAATACACGCAAGCTAAAACTATTACGGTCTTCGTAGTCGCCAATTTTGTAGTGCGCGCCAGTAGTTGACTGTGCTTGTTCGATGATTGGGAACAAGACATCTGTTTCCCATACAGAGTCGACACCTTGCACCAGTGCCAAAATTCGCTCTAGGCCAGCGCCGGTATCGATACTTGGTTTTGGTAGTGGCGAGCGAGAACCGTCAGGAGCCTGGTTGTACTGCATGAACACAAGGTTCCAGAACTCCATAAACCGATCACCAGTTGGGTCGTTAGCAGGACCACCATCTGGTCCGAAAGCCGCGCCACGGTCGATATGTATTTCAGAACACGGACCACATGGGCCGGTATCCCCCGCTTGCCAGAAATTATCCTTGTCGCCAAGTCGCTGAATGCGATTCATTGGCACTCCGACTTGTTCGTGCCACATTGCTTCGGCTTCATCATCTGATTCGTGCACAGTGATCCACAAGCGGTCGCCATCGAAGCCGAAAACTTCTGTTACCAATTCCCAGGACCAGGGAATTGCATCCGACTTGAAATAATCGCCAAAACTAAAGTTGCCAAGCATTTCAAAAAAGACAAGGTGACGTTTCGTACGTCCTACTTCGTCGAGGTCGTTATGTTTTCCTCCGGCACGTACGCACTTTTGTACTGTGACAGCACGGTTGTAAGGAGCAACTTCATCGCCCATGAAATATGGCTTAAACGGCACCATGCCAGCCACCGTGAACAACAAGGTGGGGTCATGAGGAATCAGGCTGGCTGATGGAACAACTGTGTGTCCCTTGTCGGCAAAGTAGCCAGAAAAGGCTCCGCGAAGCGCATCAGCTGAGCGCGGGATACTGGAACTTGTTGACGATGCCATGAAGGCACCATCTTAGCGATGGCTGGTTCTCTGGCGGGGTGGGTTATGGCGACGCGTCGGAGCGTTTGACGAACTGGACATGGACGGAGGCGTTGAAGATGGTCTCGAGGCTTCCCTGTTGCGGAATGTATCAATCAAGGACACCAAGCCATCTGACAAGGCCATGACACTGCGTCGAACTCCTGCTGCAATGGAGTCAGCGATGTGGGCCGGAGTCAATTTCTCTGACACAGAGACGATGGTTCGTTTCACCCAGACCACAATGCTTGCGCCGGCAACAGCCCCAGATACAAACCAGAACAAACGACGCATCATGACGGTGCCACCTCACATGTGATTCGACGGGTCCTCATGCTCTTCACGGTAGTACCGCAATTCGCCTAATCCCAATGGAAGATACGACGGAGGCTGAACCGTTGTCGCTGGCGCTTGCCCCGTATGGCCTTCGCGCACATCTGTCAGGGCGCGAGAAATAGCGTCCGTCACTGCACGACTCTTCGGAGCACGAGCCAAATAGATCACAGCGTGGGCCAGATTCAGTTGCGCCTCTGGCAGTCCGACTCTTTCAAGAACTTGAGCAGCGGTCGTAGCAATGAGCAACGCATTGTTGTCAGCCATACCAATATCTTCACTAGCAAAGATCATCATCCGACGCGCAATGAATCGTGGATCTTCACCGGCTTCGAGCATTCTGGCAAGCCAATGAAGAGCTACATCCACATCGCTCGCCCTCATGGACTTTATGAATGCAGAGATTACGTCGTAATGATCATCACGGCCCATGCGCGACACGCTGGTATCAAGAGCTGTAGTAGCCGCTGCAATATCAATTCGGCCGTTAGTGGCTAACGCACAACACACTTCGAAAGCAGTCAAAGCTTGTCGAGCGTCTCCAGTGACACGTCGAGCAATTAACTCAAGCGCTTCTTCATCAGCTGGAATCCCCTCAGTAACTACCGCACGGTGAAGTAGTTCCATAATCGCGTCAGCATCGACTGGTTTCAACGCAAATACAGACGAACGACTTCGCAAAGCAGGATTAACAGAGAAGGCAGGGTTCTCGGTTGTGGCGCCAACAAGAGTGATAAGTCCGCTTTCTACTGCATGAAGTAGTGCGTCTTGCTGCACCGTGGAGAAACGATGAATTTCGTCGACAAACACAACAGTTCCACGATCATCAATTGTGAGCCTTCGACGCGCCGTCTCGATTACTTCACGAATGTCTTTCACGCCTGCAGTCACCGCACTCAAGCGTTCAAAACCTCGCTGCGTTGTTGAGGCAACAAGTTCAGCCAAAGTGGTCTTTCCTGTGCCAGGAGGGCCCCACACAATGATTGACGACAAACGATCGCTCTCAATCAATCGACGCAATGGTCCCGATGGTCCTACTAAATGATTCTGACCCACAACATCGTCAAGCGAGCGCGGCCGCATTCGCGCAGCAAGCGGAGAACGAGCCGCTAGCCGATCTTCTGAAGACGAAGAAAAGAGGTCAGGTGAATCCACGACTATGACGAAGCAGGTGGCGGCAACAACCTCAGACCCAAATCAGCAAGATGTGAAGGATCAACAGGTGTTGGTGCATTCGTCATTGGATCTGAACCGCTTTGAGTCTTTGGAAACGCAATCACTTCGCGGATGTTTTCTTCTCCTGCCAAAATTGCGGCCAGGCGATCAATTCCGAAAGCGAAACCACCATGCGGAGGTGCGCCATATTTGAATGGTTGCAAGAAGAATCCGAAGCGCTTATCCGCTTCTTCATCGCTGATACCTAATTGGTTAAACACCCGACGTTGCATTTCAGGCTCATGAATACGAATAGAGCCAGAGCCAAGTTCCCAACCATTCAGAACGAGGTCGTAGGCAAGCGCACGCACCTTCAACGGTTCAGTATCAAACAGCGACATGTCATCAGGATGTGGGTGACAGAACGGGTGATGCCCTGGACGTGGACGCCCAGAGACTGGATCAATTCCTATAAACAATGGGAACTCCGTGACCCATACATATTTGTATGGCCCCTCATGTACCGGTGGACGACCAATGTCATTG
>CAIZMV010000149.1 GCA_903934195.1 uncultured Acidimicrobiaceae bacterium
CCGAATCGAAAAACTGAATGCAGACGGTTTGCCTGTAGTACGTGTTCAATTGCGTATTACCCCGGGTGTTCATGTGCACACACATGAATTTGTATCAACCGGTCAAGATGATTCAAAGTTTGGTTTCAATCTGAATAACGGTGATGCGCACAAAGCTATTGCGCGTGCACAGTCATCGGAAGCAGTTGACCTGATTGGTATTCATTGCCACATCGGTTCAAATGTGTTTGCGGTCGACAACTTCGCAGAGGCGAGCAAAGTAATGGTTGATTTGTTCTCCACCTTGAACTTGCCAGGACTCACATTGGGTGGCGGGCTCGGCGTTGCATACACAGAGAATGAAGAAGCACCCACAATTGAACAATGGGCCGAAGTGCTACAACGTGCAACACAGTCGTTGCCAGCAGGTTCGAAAGTTTCCGTAGAACCTGGTCGCAGCATCGTTGCCTCAGCGGCAGTCACTGTGTACACGGTTGGCACTGTTAAGCCGATTGACGGAATTCGCACGTACATCTCGGTTGATGGCGGGATGAGCGATAACCCACGCCCGGTTCTTTATGGCAGTGGGTACGAAGTGTGTGATCCTGCACGCATGTCAGCAGATCGCACAGACAGTGCCCGCATTGTTGGAAAGCATTGTGAGAGTGGTGACATCCTTGTCGACTCTGCCGCCGTTGCGCCGAATGTTTCAGTCGGTGACTTATTGGTAATGCCAGTCACAGGGGCCTACGGGTATTCCATGGCGAGCAACTACAACAAAGTCATGCGACCCGCTGTGGTATTCGTTGCTGACGGCGAGTCACGCCTCGTAGTACGCCGCGAAACATACGACGACCTCGTTCGCCTCGACCTGTAACTGACCTGCCACACCCTCTCCGTACGGTCTGTACTAACTGAGAGGGTTGTATGAGCGATATTGAATTTTGTCCAGAATGTGAAGCGCCAGTCATTGGATTCGGAGACGATATTCGGTGCACCAGCTGCGGCTTGACCTATCGCGAGATGGTTGACCTCATTGATGACGACTTCCTCGACGGTCTCGGCGGAGATGATGCAATAGAGACCGATGAAATGGGCGATATGGCCGACAATGATTACGACTCGGACCTGTAGAGCCCTCTAAATGTCCCTTTCGGGGCGGTAGCAGTAGCCGTAGGCTTGGTGCCTATGGCAAAAGCCCCCGCGCCTCAATCAATCGTTCGAATCGGAGTCCTTGGCTGCGGCAATGTCGGCGCTGCATTCGTTCAACTCGTTGAGCGCCAGGCCGACATCATCGAAGCTCGCACCGGGGTGCGTTTGGAAGTCGCCAATGTTGCTGTGCGTAATGTCAGCCGCGACCGTGAGATTGCGCTTCCCGATGGAGTACTGACACGTGATGCTCACGCCGTTGTCGCTGACCCATCAATTGATCTGATCGTCGAAGTAATCGGCGGCATTGAACCGGCGCGCGAACTTATCTCGACGGCGATTGCAAATGGCAAACCTGTTGTTACTGCTAATAAGGAACTACTTGCCAATGTTGGTCACGAACTCTGGGCCCAATCTGATGCTGCGGGCGTTGACCTGTTGTTTGAAGCTGCAGTCGCTGGTGGCATTCCACTAATTCGTGCCTTGCGTGAATCTTTGCGTGGTGAACCAATTACTCGTGTAATGGGAATCGTTAACGGCACAACCAATTTCATTCTCACGAAGATGACGGAAGAGGGTGCTGACTATTCGGCAGCTCTTAGTGAGGCACAGCGTCTAGGTTTTGCCGAGCGTGATCCAACAGCAGATGTTGAGGGCTTTGATGCCGGAGCAAAGGCCGCGATTATTGCGAGCATTGCTTTTGGTGCACGCATTGTTGCTGGCGATGTGTATCACGAAGGTATTAGCGGCATCACTGCTGCAGATATTGCCATCGCAAAGCGACTCGGCTACGTAGTGAAGTTGCTTGCGATAGCAGAACAAGAGAATCAGTCAGATCCGGTAGCTGTGCGCGTTCACCCAGCCATGGTTCCAGTGGCACACCCGCTCGCAAGCGTGCGTGATTCTTACAACGCAGTGTTTGTAGAAGGCGATGCAGTTGGCTCACTGATGTTTTATGGTCGTGGTGCTGGCGGTTCACCAACAGCATCTGCAGTGCTTGGCGATGTCATTGACGCTGCAGTCAACCTTCGTAAAGGAACTCACGGCACAATCGGCACATTTGCCCGAGTGCCAGTATTGCCTATTGACGAAACATCGTCGCAATACCTGATCGGACTTGACGTGGAAGATAAGCCAGGTGTTTTGCATGCCATCACTGGTGTCTTTGCAAGCCACGGAGTCAGCATTCGTGCAGCCGAACAAGAAGGAATTGGGCAAGATGCTCGTCTTGTCTTCATTACTCACCGCGCAAAAGAATCTGATGTTCAAGCATGTGTCAGTGAGTTCCGTAAGTCACCAGCTGTGCGACGTGCATCCGGCCTGATTCGCGTTATCGGCGAATAGTTTTTATGAAGTACGTTTCCACGCGTGGTTCGGCGCCTGTCTTAGGTTTTGCAGACGTAGTTCTTGCTGGGCTTGCCAATGACGGCGGCCTATACGTACCCGAAACATGGCCAACTCTTGGCGCAGTGACTACTGGTTCATATGCGGAACTTGCTGCATCGGTATTTGTGCCATATGTCGGAGCTGACATTGATAACGCCACCATGTTGCGTCTGTGCAATACCGCGTATTCCACATTCCGTCACCAAGACGTGGTGCCGATTGTTCCGCTTGAGTCAGGTCATCACCTCATGGAACTCTTCCATGGACCAACGCTTGCATTCAAAGATGTGGCATTGCAATTGCTTGGTCAGCTGTTTGATCACATCCTCACGCAACGAAATGAAAAGGTCACCATTGTTGGCGCCACAAGTGGCGACACTGGAAGTGCCGCAATTGATGGTGTGAAGAATTGCGCCAATATCAACATCATCATTTTGTATCCGCATGGTCGAGTCAGTGACGTGCAGCGTAAACAGATGACCACGGTTGATTCCCCGAACGTGCGCACTGTTGCCATTGACGGAACGTTCGATGATTGCCAAGACCTGGTGAAGGCCATGTTTAATGATGCGCCTTTCCGTGAAAAGCACAATTTGTCAGCAGTTAACAGCATTAACTGGGCTCGAGTTATGGCCCAGGTTGTCTATTACTTCGAGGC